>JAYPBG010000374.1:0-3484 GCA_038124075.1 Gammaproteobacteria bacterium | reverse complement strand
TGCTGCTCCATCGCTGCCAGCTGATCGGCTTGGTGCTCACTGATCAAGGAACCGACCACCTCCTCTAAATCACCCTCAACGATCTCAGGCAACTTATAGAGTGTTAAGTTGATTCTATGATCTGTGACACGGCCTTGCGGGTAGTTATAGGTTCGAATACGCTCTGATCGATCCCCACTGCCGACCAGATTACGCCGCTGCTCGCTCTGCTCTTTGGCTTGCTGATCCTGGGCGTGGGTCAACAACTTAGCCTGCAACAGCGACATGGCTCGGGCTTTATTTTTATGCTGTGAACGCTCATCCTGACACTCCACCACGATGCCTGACGGCAAGTGGGTGATACGGATCGCCGAATCGGTCGTGTTAACGTGCTGTCCGCCCGCACCCGAGCTTCGATAGGTATCGATGCGCAGATCGTTTTTATTAATCTCAACATCATCAACGCCTTCAACCTCCGGCATCACCGCAACGGTGCACGCCGATGTATGAATACGCCCTTGAGACTCTGTCTCAGGCACACGCTGAACGCGATGCGCACCGGACTCAAACTTTAATCGAGAATAGACATTTTCACCGATAATACGGCAGATAATCTCTTTATAACCGCCATGCTCACCTGCATTATTACTGACCACCTCAACACGCCAACCACAGCGCTCAGCGTATTTGCTGTACATACGGAACAGGTCACCCGAAAAGATCGCCGCTTCATCACCACCGGTACCGGCACGTATCTCCAAAAAGATATTACTGCCATCATGTGGATCGACCGGCAACATTAAGATGCGCAATCGATCCGAGAGCTCAGCGCCCTCCTCTTTGGCCTCCGCAATCTCCTCTTGCCCCATCGCTCGCATCTCAGGATCACTGTCCTCCAGCATCAACTGCGCCTCGGCCATGTTCTCCATCACCTGCTGATACTCATTAAAACAGAGCACAACAGGCTCCTTCTCCGCATACTCTTTAGAGAGTGCACGAAACTGATTTTGATCAGCAATCACATCCGGATCACTGAGCAGTGCACCGATCTCCTCAAACCGCTCTTTGATCTTTTCCAACTTAATACGAATTGACTCTTTCATCATTATGTCCAACTATTGTGCAAATTGTTCAAATTGTTCAACGTTAGGTGTACGCTGTTATCGTACTGCGTTATCGAATACCACTGTCACCGCGCTAGTTCTGTGCCATTACTGTGGCGTTCATCTTTAAGAGATAGAGTGAATATCTTGCCGCGCCCTTTTAGAAGGGGCATACAGAAGCTTAGGGAAGGTATTTTTCAGCGTAGAGACGCTAATGCTCGGGCGAACGCCCCTTGCACTCTTTTGACCCCTGTGGTGGGTCATCAACCGATTTTGCATCACCGATCGGCTTCAAATTATTGGGCCCAACCAAATCACTCTGCTCAAGGGCCAAACCAAACAGCTGCTGCACCCAGGCCAACTGCTCGGTCTGGCCCGACGCGGCCGCTTTGCGAATCTGCAGTGACGGTTCATGCATTAACTTATTGATCATAGAGCGACTCATACGGGCCAGCACCTCATCCGGCTGTTCACCACGTTTCAGGCGGCTTAATGCATTTTTCAGCGCCTCTTCTCGAATCGACTCCACTTTGCGCCGGAAACAGGTCAACGTGCCCACCCCATCCAACTCTCTGAGCTGCTGCATGAAGTGCTCAGAACGGCGCTGGATAATCTGTTCAGCGTCCTGCGCTGCCTGCAAACGCGCCTGCCGATTTTGATCCACCACATCTTGAAGATCATCCACAGTATAGAGATAAGCATCTTCAAGATCAGCGACCTCTGGCTCAATATCTCTGGGTACAGCCAGATCTAGCATCAACAGAGGGCGGTGCTTACGCCGTTTCATAGCGGCCTCAACCATACCTTTACCGATAATAGGCAGCTGACTGGCTGTTGAGCTGACAACGATATCAACCGTGTCGAGAGCAGACGCGATCTGTTGCAAGGTCACCGACTCACCTGAAAAGCGATCGGCCAGTAAGCGAGCGCGCTCAAGTGTTCGGTTCGCAACAATCAAACCTTCGACCCGATTTTCATGAAAATGGGTTGCCAACAGCTCAGCCGTCTCACCCGCCCCAACAACAAGCACCTTGGTTTTTGAGAGATCGGTAAAGATATGCTTAGACAGATTCACCGCTGCAAAGGCGACAGAGACGGGGTTCACACCAATCTCTGTCTCAGTACGCACCTCTTTAGCAACAGAAAAGGCACTCTGAAAGCAGCGCTCAAGATAGGAGCCTAAACTCCCCCCCTCTTTCGCCAATGCGTAGCTGCTCTTTAGCTGACCCAGTATCTGAGGTTCACCCAACACCAGCGAGTCCAAACCGCAAGCCACTCGCATCAGATGCTGAATGGCCTCTTCATCCCAACAGAAATAAGCGCTGGATGCGAGCTGCTGGCGATCAACCCCCTGAAAATCGGTCAACCAATCAAGAAACTGCTCTTCGCATAGCGAATGAGAAGAGAGGTAGAATTCTGAGCGGTTACAGGTAGAGAGTATCGCAGCCTCAGCGCAACCTAACGCTGCACGAAGTGAGCGCAACGTCTCATCGTGACGCACATCAGGCACCGCCATACGCTCTCGCAGCGCCACCTCGGCTGTTTTATGATTTACCCCAAAGGCCATCAATCTCATTACGCCTATACTCTCTTCAATACTCTCAATACTCTCTTCAGCTGAACGGCTCTACTATGACAGAGCTGGAACAACATAGCTTTAACATAGCTTAAAACCAAGCCCCTCGCACTGATCTTGATACGTATCATACCTCATCTTCCCTCTTTCCGCGCCCTTTGATCTAATATATATAATGTATATAAACCAAAAAGGAGATGAGAGGAGGAGCGAGTAGAGGGGGAGCGAGTAGAGGGGAGCGAGTAGAGGGACACCCATAAAACTTCCCTAGTCCCCTTATGGGTGTCCCTCTACTCTTATTATGGGTGTCCCTCTACTCTTATGGGTGTCCCAGACAATGCCACTCCAGACAATGCCAGACAATGACAAGGCACATGATTCGAAAGAGACAAAAAAGGTGGAGAGGTAATCCCTCTCCTGCAGAACAGTTATATGCGTTAGCAGGATAGAGGGTATAATTACCTGGATTTTTGTGAGTTTTCAAAATTAACCCGACAGAACCCGTAAAACTGTCCGAACTATTGAATCACGCAACAAGAGGTATTAAATACCAGGTGGAATCTTGATTCTGGATGTTCCGCACCAGGTGGAATCTTGACCCAATCTTCATAACCATGCGCTTTAGGCTTCGGCTTCTTCTCTCGCATCAATGCTCTATCTGCACGGTTTTTTTCTCGCAAAGCCTTCACTACCTCTTTATGACCACGCTTCTTCGCTAGCACTACCTCTTTATGACCACGCTTCTTCTTATGACCACGCTTCTTCGCTAGCATCAATGCTGTATCTCCGTCGTTGTTAGCCCGATTGACTTCTATTCCCTCTACAC
>JAYPBG010000373.1:0-3495 GCA_038124075.1 Gammaproteobacteria bacterium | reverse complement strand
GTGATAAGAGTCTTGATGCGTTTAAGGCGGCGTTACCCCTATTGGCGGCAGCGCTTTCTGCGGACCCTGATGCATTAATGGCGCGCCTTGAGTCCCATAGAAACAAGGGCTTCCTCTACTTAAAACGACATCTTCCCCCTGATCATGTTGAAGCGCTGTTAAACCATAACATTGATGGCATCAGCGCTGTCAGTGAATTTAAGCGTTACTACCCCGCCAGTGAGGTGGCGGCTCACCTGGTTGGCTTTACCAACATCGATGATCAAGGCCAAGAGGGGATGGAGTTGGCTTATGATCAGCACCTTCGAGGTATATCCGGCCGCAAGCGTGTCATCAAAGATCGAAAAAGCCGTGTCGTTAAAGACCTGGGTGTCGTCAAGGCGCCGGTGGCGGGAGGTGATCTTCAGTTAAGCATTGATCTTCGTATGCAGTATCTGGCGTTCAAGGCATTAAACCAGGCGGTGGAGCAGCGCGGTGCTAAGTCAGGGAGCTTGGTTGCATTGGATGTAAAAAGTGGTGAGGTACTGGCGTTGGTGAATGCGCCCTCATATAACCCCAATTATCGACGAAAGATAGACCCCTTTGCGCTGCGCAATAGGGCTGTGACGGATGCGGTGGAGCCTGGTTCGACCGTGAAGCCGTTTACGGTGGCTGCGGCGATGGAGGCGGGATTGGTATCAGCGGCGACGCCGATTAATACCCACCCTGGGTATATGCCTGTTGGGCGAAAACTAGTAAAAGACTTTCGCAATTATGGCCTTATTGATGTCACCACTGTTTTGACAAAATCAAGCAATGTTGGGGCGGCAAAGCTGGCGTTACAGTTGCCAGAGGAGGCGATGTTGGTCAGTATGCTCTCTCGCGTGGGTTTGGGTGAAGAGAGCGGTGCGCACTTTCCGGGAGAGACGCTGGGGTTGTTACCGATGAGGAGTCGGTGGCGCCCCATTGAGTTGGCCACGCTCTCTTATGGGTATGGCCTCTCTGTGAATATTGTCCAGCTGACGCGTGCTTACAGTGTCATTGCTAATCAAGGCCTTAAACAGCCGATTTCTCTGTTAAAGGCCCAGGCGCCGCCCGAAGCAGTACAGGTGCTTGATCCTGGGCTTGCTCGCCAGCTGGTGCCGATGCTTGAAACGGTAGTGACAAAAGAGGGTACGGCTCGCCAGGCGCATATCGAGGGTTACCGTGTCGCAGGAAAAACGGGCACGGTGTTTAAGGTGGGCAAAAACGGGTATGCTGACGACCAATACCGCTCCCTCTTTGTTGGGTTTGCCCCAGCAACGGACCCGAAAGTGGTGATGGGCGTCATAGTGGATGACCCGCAAGGTGAAGAGCATGGGGGGGGTGATGTTGCAGCGCCTATTTTTGCGGAGGTGATGCAGGGTGTGCTGCGGCTGAGAAATACCGTACCTGATGACTTTTCGGTGGCTGCACCGTTGATTGCTGCTGAAGCCGTAAAGGGTGCGTGGGATTAATCGGTGTGCAGAGATGGGATGTAGAGTTAGGTGGCAAGATAGGCCAATGAAGATGCGGGCCAACGATGAGAAGGGCCAATAGAGTAGAGCGATATGAGTGAAGTAAAGCTGGTAGATATAGTGCCAAAAGAGCTCCTGACCAAGGAGCAGTTTGATCTGCTGATTCGAGGGTTAGCGCTCTCCAGTCGCGATGTGATGAAGGGCGATCTATTTTGTGCGTACCCAGGACGCTTGCACGATGGGCGCCGCTATATTGCTGATGCCATTGAGGCAGGTGCAGCGGCGGTCATTGTTGAGTCGGGCGTACCGCATCGCTGGATACCTGAAAACACCGATACCCCTATTATTGAGGTCTCTGGGTTAGAGAGGCTGGTGGGCCGATTTGCAGCAAAATTTTATGGTGCACCGGCAGAGCAGCTCCAGTTGGTAGCGATTACGGGTACCAACGGTAAGACCACCTGCAGTTACTTTATCAGCCAAGCGCTGATATCGGTGGGGATTCGGTGTGGCATTATGGGCACTCTGGGGAGTGGTCTTCCAGGGGTGGTCGATGCCGATGCAACCCATACAACACCGAACCCGATAGAGTTGCAGAAGCAGCTCGCGGTTTGGCAGGCGGATGCTTCAGTTAAAGCGGTCGCCATGGAGGTCTCTTCGCATGGTTTGGACCAAGGTCGCGTTGAGGGGTGTCGTTTTTATACGGCGCTTTTTACCAACTTATCCCAAGATCATTTAGATTATCACGGCACTATGGAAAATTACGCAGAGGCGAAAAAGCAGCTGTTTACCCGTTTTCAAATTGCGCATGCCGTTATTAATATCGATGATCCCTTAGGTGTTGAGCTGCTGGCAGAGATCATCTCAGATGAGAGAAGCATCAGCTGCTTTGCATACAGTGTATGCCGAACCGCACTGCCAGACTGTCTTGCACGGCCTGAGAAGGGTTCAAAACAGCCTCTTCAATACATTTATATTAAAGCCATGTCGCAGACGGCGGAAGGTGTTTCATGTGAGGTTGTGACGCCGCTCGGTGAGTGCTCGTTCAGTGCGTTGCCGATATGGGGCCGCTTTAACATCAGTAATTTACTGGCCACAATTGCGACGTTGCTGAGCTTTAAGTGCACCTTGAAACAGATTGAGGCTGCCGTGAAGTCGATCCGCCCGCCTGAGGGCCGCATGGAATGTATTTATGATCGAGGTCCCAAGGTTTTTATTGATTACGCCCATACCCCAGATGCTGTTCAAAAAGCGCTATCAGCGCTTAAAGAGCACAAGCTGGCAGGTCAGCGGCTGCATGCGGTTATTGGGTGTGGTGGTGATCGGGATGTCGGAAAGCGCAGTCAGATGGGTAAAATGGTTGCTCAGGGGGCTGACCGGATCACGGTGACAACGGATAACCCTCGATTTGAGGCACCTGAGAGCATTGCTCATCCCGTGGTTGAGGGGATTAAATCGGTGCAGCAAGCGGGTCAGCCAACCTATGATGTACAGCTGTCGCGCCGATACGCAGTATGGCGCGCTGTGAGCGCTGCATCAAAAGATGACTTGGTGATTCTTCTTGGTCGTGGTCATGAGCGCTATCAAAGTGTGGGGGCTGTGCGTATACCACTCACGGATAAAGCTCTGGTTGCACAAGCGGTTGAGCAGCGGGATGCGCATGCGCGCCTGGCTGGTGATGCGGTGGCGGTCGAGCCTGGGCAATACCTCTGTTTATTAAGTGAGCTTGCCGAGGCTATAGGTGCTGAGTTGCGCGGGCCGGATCGTATTGTTTCATCCGTCTCGACAGATACCCGGCAGATTGAGCCCGGTGCTCTGTTTGTTGCTTTGCAAGGGGATCGATTTGATGCGCACGCCTTTGTCCATCACGCGCTGGAAGAGGGCGCGATTGCCGCGGTGGTGCAGGCGGACCGTATTGAGGCGCTGGAACAGCAGGCCTCATCAAAAGAGCCCGGTTGGTTATTGGTTGATGATACCCGTGTGGCGCTCGGCTTGATCGCTCACTATTGGAGGCGCGCTCTTA
>JAYPBG010000372.1:0-3504 GCA_038124075.1 Gammaproteobacteria bacterium | reverse complement strand
TAAGGCGATGAGCTATCGCGCTGGATTCTGCCGCGTAGCGGCTTCGTTCAATAAAGCTATTAAAATTGTTCGAAAAATTTTCAATAGCCTTAATATTGTCTGATGGGTTTCGATCTTTTATATCGTCAAGAGATAGAAAGGTTTTTTGAGCTAAATTGATAAGCGGGTGTTCGAGCTCAATGCTATTAAGCTGAGCCTTATACTGGGCATTGCCCATCTCATTGAGAGCAATACGTTTTCCATAGCTCAATATTGAGCTTTTTTCTACGTTTGGGCTATGAAGTGCAGGTGTAAGAGCGGACATTAATGCTTTCAATCGACTCGTTTTTTGAGGCTCATTAGCGTTCAAATATTGCTCAATGGATTTTTGTAGACTATCTATGCATTCAAGATCGGCAAGCAACACCTTGTATACATACGGTAATTCAGCCATTGATTTTATACGATCAATGGCTGCACTATTATCAGTTCCTTCATGTATAAAACGTCTTAAGTCAAAATTCGTATGTCTAGTAGTATACTCTCTCTGACATGTCGTTAAAAAGTCGATGACCTCTACTTTTAGAATATGGAAAAGGCGATCCTTATGATCCTTATAGATCGTGCTATGATCTATTTTGTCCATAGTCTGATACAGCTCTATCAAGCGTGGGCGCATTTCATTATACCACTCCTTAGATTCTATATTCCATGCCCAATCCTCTTTGAGCGCTCTCTTGAAGCAATCTTTTAATTCTGAAAAGGCATAAAAGAGTGTGATGCGTAGATCTTCATGGTTTAACTCACGGCTGCGTTCTGTGGTGGATAGTTGTTTTTTTGCTTTCTGATAAAAGAGCTTTCCTAACGTAAAATCAAAATAATCAGAACTTGCTGGTGCTTTTGTTTCTCTATCAATAGAGAGATTGGTAGCAGAAGTGTTGGGATCGTTAAAATCCAGTTCTGACAACCAGTTAGACACAACGTCATTAGAATGAGTCTGCACTCCGTTGGTCAATGCTGTTGTAAGATTATCGCCAATCAAATCACGTTCAATATGCCCAGATTCTTCCATCACAATAAGGCGAGAATAGAGCTTATGCGCAAGTGTATCATTTTTGCGTGGATCATTACGAGCGTGTATATATAAACTATAATTACGCTTATCTATTTTTTTATGCACAACCAAACAAGCGTCGAGCGCTACCTTTTTCAATGCCTTCGTGAAACTTTGAAAGAGATCTTGACTTTCAGAAGAGCTGTTTTTAGTTATTGAAAACAGCTGTTTGAACCTATTTTCAATCATAAACCTTATTAATGATCTGCAAGTCATCATTGTGTATCTTGTTATTACTTGCTGTGTACGAGTAGGTGCACAAAATGTTGTTGTCTGATACGTTGTTTTTTTTAGTTTGACTTGAAGATGATGTGAAAACTGTATCAAGCAGTTCAACCAGTAGATTAAAATAGTTTTCAGGCTTTTCCGATTTATTAGAATTAACAAACTCAATGGCGAGTAAAAGTGCTAATATATTGCCCTCTTTGACTAATATATTGTCTTCTTTGTCAGAGACTGATTGTTTTGCAATGTTATCTAATATCGGTTCGATTGTAATGGCTTCCGGAAGAAGGTGGCCCAGCAGCATTATCATCTCTTCTGAACTTTTTGATTCAGAAATTGATAAAAAGCGCTCAATCCCTATGGTGGAACGGTCAAAGTCAGTCGCTATGCTTAGTATGGCTCTAAAGGTATTCTCGTCTTCGTGAACAGTTGCGATTAGAGTGTGTAATATTATTTTTTCTGAAGCTTTGCTCGAACGCCTACCAGCTTCTGTTTTTTCAACAGTCGCTATGCAGTGTTCAATTCTGCTCTTTATGGCGTCAATTCGTTCTAAAAATACCTTGTTAAATTGAGTTTGGAGCTCTTCGATTTTCTTTAAGGTGCCTGTATCTGTATTAGTAGCAGCCTTAATGAGCGCGTCAAACCCATCTTTATAATTACTTTTGCAGCTTTCTAGCACTTCATTGAGTGAGTGTAGGTTCTGATCTTTTTGTGCTGAGTTGCCGGGGGTAGAGTTTTCTGACGTTGAGAGGAGCTTATTAATATAGAGTTCCGCTAGTGCTTCTACATAGTTGGATATCTTGTCTCCCATAATCACAGTAAGATGGGTAAGGAGTTGATTTAAGCTGTTGCACTGATTGATGCATTTTTGTTCTTTGGATTTAAATGTAGCCTTACTATTGGTATTTTTACTGAGTGCTTTGCCCAGTTTTGATATCGCAATAAGCGTTGCATCAAATGAGCGAATTGATTCTATTATGGTTTTGTTGTCTATGGTGTTGTCGTCTATTTTAACAAGCTTATCGATAAGGTGGCTTAGACGGATTAGTGGGTTTGTGCATGATTCGGTTATCTGTTGGTCTGTGCATGATTCGGTTATCTGTTGGTCTGATAGTGGTTGCAATATTTTTTGTAGAGCGATTAAACTTTTATTAACTTTAGAATTATCATTTCTTTCTGTTTTTTCACCCTCGATCTTATCTGTTACTATATTTGCCAAATTAATGGCCGTATCAGCTGCTGCATTAAGCTCATTAAACTGCTCTATTTTTGAGATAGGTAAAAGCAGGTTCTTATGCTCCTTGACCTTTTCGAATATTTCTCCAAATCGCTTAACGATTTCGATCTTTTCTGGGCTCCCAGAAGTAGAGGGTGAATGGTTTTGGGAGGTACGGCCGATATTGAACATTACAAACTCCATGAGTTATCTATATTAGAATAAGTTAAACGGTTTTATTTTAGGCGATTATCTTTTTGGAACTTTTTTGGAGGGTATCGGATTGCCTCCTTTTCCTCCTTTGCCTCCTTTGCCTCCTTTGCCTCCTTTTCCTAAGTCATCTCCAGATGATGTGGTGACTGCTCTTTGTACGTTGTTAGAAACCATTACCATAGTCTCTATAGCTTCAGATCTAGTATGCATTTTAAATTGACCATTTTTATACTTCCACTGAGTATATATGTAGTCTGTTGTTTGCGTGTTTCCGATAAAAGAGCCATCAGGTAAATTGAGTACGCGATATTTCGTAGTAAAGTTCCCATTTGAAAATTTAATAGCTTTATATTTCTTTGGCATTTTTTTAATAAACTCGAGGTTTAGAGGGTCTTCTTCGTTGTTTGTATGACCAGTGGCCAACGCAGCCTGTTTATTCTCAATAGCTCTGGCGGTTAAGTCTACGGTGCCATCAACATAGTCACCCAGCTCATACGTAAATTGAGATTCTATATGAGTATTACCCCCCCCATTTTCACCTGTTTGATTAATGCCGGGCGCTTTCGTATGTTCTTGGCTGTAATACTTAGATGTCTGTAACTGACCTGCTTTGACCTTACCAATACAGACAGAGTCTCCCAGTAGCGATGCAATTAATCCTTCTCCATTGCCTCGGCCATTTTCATAGTGCCCATAAAAACGAATTGGGTGCGGCTCTTTTCTAACGACGCTTACGCTACCATTTTCTGCTCGTTTT
>JAYPBG010000371.1:1458-3533 GCA_038124075.1 Gammaproteobacteria bacterium | reverse complement strand
TCATGAGCGATTAACACGAAATTAACCTGTTGCACTTCGGAGTTGAAACCGCGAGTAATTAAGCAGTAATAAAATAGTAATTATCTAACCTGTAATGGATTATGTTGAAAAAATATAAAACAAATAGAAAAAAATAGAAAAATAAATGGATAGGGTGTTGTCGGTTGTTGTGATAACAAGAAAAGAAACCGAAAAAGAAACCGAAAAAGAAACCGAAGAGAACAGCATTAATAAGGTCTGGGTCATAGCGTGCCTTCTCCTCTGTTCATATGCTATTTTGATGTTGTTTTTTTTAATGACGGATGAGGTTGTGGCGAACGCGCTTCCTGATCATCAGTTTGCGCCTACTTTGCTTAAGTTGGCCTCATATGAGAAAAATATTCGCCAAGAAGGGGAGGTGGCTATCCACTTATTGGGTAATGATCGATCCTTATATAATCGTTTAAAAAAGTGGGTGGGCTTGGATGTCAATGGCGTCACGCTTTTAACGGTGACGATGGGGGAGGCACTGCCAAAAACACCGCCGCATATCATGGTGATCAAACGTAGGTATGCCTCTGATGAGGTGTCTGAATACACTCAGATGCACGGCGTTATGAGCGTTGCTGAACATCACTCGGTTGCGGCTGAAAAGGTTGCGTTGATCATTTTTGAGGATGAGGGTGTCCCTGGTGTGTTGTTAAATGTAACGGCCAGTCGATTGGAGCGGCTGGAGTGGTATCCTGATGTACTTGATATTGCGGATCCAGTGAAATGAAATGGCTCTCTCAGTTTGAGAACAGTCGATTTTTTTCCAATCTTGGCTATATGTTGGTGATCAATTTGATCATTATGCTCTTTCCGCTGGCTTGGCTTGTCCATCTCTATTTGGATGACCTGTCTGTTCGTAAAGCTGCGTTGGCCCAATCGGTGCAGAGTGTCCAACTTCTATCACACCTGGGGCAGTTGCATTATGAGATGATTGTGCAACCAAAGCCTTTGTCAGGTGTTGAGGAGGGGGAGGCTGAAGCGGTTTCTGATCAGGTTCGAGCACTGCTTCAGAAGCGTATGAGGCAGCTAATCGAGGAGATTGATGCAGATATTTCAGACAATTTTGTCGACCTGTTGCCTCAGTGGAGAGCGGTATATGATGTGAAAAAGCGTGAAGGGATGGGCGTGTCGCTTATACAGATTCCCCGCTTTTATCGAGCGATCGGTGATCAGGTAAGGCAGCAGATCGATCTCTCCCTCAAGGATTCACGCTTCTCCAATACCGTGATTACGATATTGCCTAAAATCCAGTCCAGCCTTTATGAGTTGAATCAATCTGTGCATACTCTGCTGTATCAAACGGTAGGGACAGAAGCGAAAGTTAAAATCAATAAAGAGCTGGATAACCTGAAACGGTTGAAGATCGATGTTGATCAACTCATGTTGGGTGTTATGGAGCAGTTGAACGAAGATCGTTCCATTCGCCCAGATATTATTGCCCATATTAAGCGATACTTCGAAGAGTATTATATGAAAGTCGATTCGGTGTTGGAGAAGAAGCGTCGTTTGGAGTATATCGCTGTTTTAGGGGCAGAGGAGCCGTTTGCATTTCCCGAAGATCAGATTAAGCCCATATAAAATAGAGGCAGGGCGCTGCAACCTTTGATCCACAACCTCTCTGAGCTCATATTAACCGAAATATCCAGCGGCGTTGCTCAGCAGTTGCGTCAGATCAGTAACCAGGAAAAACAGGTGATGGTTGTTGTATCGATCACCGTTGTGTTAGCGCTGCTACTGCTCTATTACATGATTAAAAATATACAGCTGAGTCAAGAGAAGCTGGGTGCTCAGAATGAGCGGCTCGAGCGGATCATTTCAGAGCGAGTGAGGGAGATACAGGAGGCGCACCATGAGAGTGAACGACTCAATCAGCACCTTATTGAGCAGACACGTTATTCTAAAGAGCTTGCTGAGAAGGCGAACAGCGCAAGTGAAGCAAAAAGCAGTTTTTTGGCTGCGATGAGCCATGAAATTCGAACGCCGATCAACGGTATTTTGGGTATGGCTCAGCTGCTTCAGGATGCCCGTTTGGACTCTGTAAAGCA
>JAYPBG010000371.1:0-1448 GCA_038124075.1 Gammaproteobacteria bacterium | reverse complement strand
TTATGTGAATACGATTCTCAGCTCAGGAAAGACGCTTCTTGGTATATTGAATGATATTTTGGACTACTCCAAAATTGAAGCGGGCAAGTTATCGCTTGAGGTGATTTTATTTGATCTGCGCCACTTGGTGCGCGATGTCTCGGTTGTCTTCTCTCTGGAGGCTATGCAGAGAGATATCCAATACCATGTCATTATTGAGCCTGATGTGCCTATGCAACTTCAGGGGGACCCCAATAGGGTATGTCAGATTATAACGAATCTCCTGAGTAATGCATTTAAATTTACAGAAGAGGGTAAGGTGACGCTTTCTGTATCCTGTGTAGAGAGTCTCAAAGGTGAGGCGATGCTCCACTTTTCGGTTTCAGACAGCGGTATTGGTATTTCAGAGAAGGCGATGGTTAACCTCTTTACTTCATTTACGCAGGCGGATGCCTCTACGGCACGGCGCTTTGGCGGCTCAGGGCTGGGGTTGAGCATCTCCAAACGTTTGGTTGAGATGATGGGGGGGGAGATAGGGGTCGAGAGCGAAGTGGGAGAGGGTTCTCCATTCTGGTTTACGTTTCCGATCGCTGAAGGGGTGCCTCTGCCAAAACGGCTCACAGGCCATCGAGCTGAAAATGCGGCTCACCGCAACATATTGGTGATTTCTGATGACTATTTGCATTTAAGTCAGTTTAGAGGGTACCAACACTATTGGGGTTTGCAGCTCACCTGTTTCCAATCACTTGATGCGGCGGTTGATCAGCTCGGAAGTGATCTGGTGAATTTCGATATGATTCTGATTGAACAGAGAACGCCCCAGTTTTCTACCGATAAAGTGGAGTGTGCTCTGTTGTCAGGTCGCTGTTCCAAAGAGGTTCAGATTATTTTTGCTGTACCACCAGGGTTTCAGTTGCCTGCATGGGAAGATCGTTGTACTAAACCAATGTGGGTCTATAGTTATCCACTTATTATTCCACTGATACTGCTGCGCATTCTTGACTACTCAAAGAGTAAAGTGAGTGAAAAGCAGGTGGATGGAGAGCGTTTGCCAAAAGTACTCCGCAGTAAATCGATCTTAATTGTGGAGGACAATAAGGTCAATCAAATGGTGGTTTTAGGTTTATTGAAGAAGTTGGGTATAGCCGCATCGGCCGTTGACTCAGGCGAGCAGGCTATCGCGCTGCTCTCTGAGGCGCCTGATCGTTGGGATCTGATCTTTATGGATTGTGAGATGCCAGGGCTGGATGGTTATGAAACAACGCTGAGAATTCGTGAGATGGATGAGGTCAGCAAAACGTTACCCATTGTGGCCCTCAGTGCCCATGCGATGGAGGTTCATATCAAGAAATGCATGGAGGTGGGTATGAATGATTTTCTGGCAAAGCCGATTATGTTGGATAAATTAAAAGCAGCGCTGCAGCTCTATTTAGGTGCGAAGTGATCACCTTCTTAACACCTTCTTAGCA
>JAYPBG010000370.1:0-3568 GCA_038124075.1 Gammaproteobacteria bacterium | reverse complement strand
GTGTTTCTATCTTAATTTTTAAAATCGGTGTCTAGACAATGGGGTCCACTTTACGCAACCCCAGCGCTTTTCTCTCAGTTTATCGTAACATTGCCCTTCACTCATTAAGCTTAAAATACCGGACATAAAACAACCTTCCCTAGTCTGCCATCACTACCAATCGAGAGGAGATATTATACTCAAATTTGCGTGACTAACCAGTCCTTCCTAAGAGCCAAAAGAGATTATACAGCATGGTCAATTTTACAAGCCAAACAAACACACAACAAACGCCAGTGCAAAAAAGAGCGAGCGATGCAAAAACCAGCAAAAATAGGCTTTTTAAACAGATAAAGCCCATCAAAAATATTTTTTCGAAGACTCATAAATCATGCGCAAACATGAGAAACCAAACCTCCAAAACCTCACTTAACAGTATAAATACACCACAAAACATTCGTAATCATGATGCCTGCACGTTCAAAACAACCACCAAATACAATACCCGTCAATTTATCGAAAGCATCGAAAAGGAAGTAACCATTGATCTTAGCAAAATTAAGTCCAATACAAACAAAGATCGAAAGGTACTTTTAACAAAAATCATCGAGAACATTACGCAACGAGATGCAGAGCTCGGAAAATACATCAAACTAGATAACCTTGAAACTGCAGATCCAAACAAAGAGTATAAAGTAAAAATTAAATACGAGCCTCTTCGAGGCGCGCTAAATTATGCCAATAAACAAAACGACAATGCAGACGATTTTATTAAAAAACTAAAGGACGGCAACCTTTCCCTTGATAGCAATACCAAAGCAACATTAAAAGCCCATAAAAATCGTATTAAGCACACATTGAAGTACTTAAAAGACACTGGAGTAGCAGGCTCTGAGGACACACTCAAAAAAACCCGAGATAATATATTCAAATTACAAGACGCACTCACAGCATTCGACACTGCCAACCACGCCGATCAAACCTTAAGGAGTGACTGGAATAACCTGAAAAACTTAATCAACAGAAACGCAAGCGACGTGCAAATAGATTCCGCCATATCACAATTAACGAATAAAGCAAACAAACTAGATAACAAGAGAAACCAAAACGACTTCACTAAGAGCCTCCTTGACCCTTCTTGCAAAGGCTACCGCAAGCTAATCGAAACAGCCGAAACCGTTAAAAGCTTTAAAAAAGGCATTCAAACTGCAGAAATGGAAATAAATGCACTTCATAAACACGTTAACATTTACAAAAACACGAACATTAAATGTGAGGTCGACCCTGACGTTATAAAACAGCTGAATAAAAAACTTGGCCAGTTAACCGCAATGAAACAGAACCTATCAGGTTACGGTATTGAACTAAATATTACGAAAGACAAAATCGAAATCCTAAAAAACATGACAAATAGTTTACCAATCGATTTTCAAACTATTATTAATCATACAGTCGATACGTTTAACGAGATCTTTAAGAGTACAACAAAAGAGGACAAGGCAACCATTCTCAAGCAAAAGCATGACGATTTAAAAAAAATAGGCAACAATATAGGGGGTATAGACGGTATTAGAATAAAATCGGAACATGCACAAGCTATCCTTAACAAGTTAACGGAACAAAATAGTACACAAAATATAAAGCGGCTTCTATTTCTAGTGCATCCAGATAAAAACAGTGAAGCCAAAGAAGATGCTACTCTGGCTTTTCAAATACTTGGCAATTTGAAACAAAAGGCACTGCAATAGAGGCACCCCCACCACCAAGCCACAACCAATTTATAGCCATTTTATAGCCAATCTAAAAATGTATTGCGCGGCACGCTTAATTACGCCAAAATAATCGCACCCACAAGGAGTGAGTACGCAATAACTCGCTTAGATTGGCACTTAACTTTAAAGAGAGCAGAGACACGTCATGGATCGACTACCCGCACGTCAAGCAGGGGCACCCTCCCCCTCTCGCGCTTTAAGCACCTCTGAATCTGAATCAGAGAACTCAATCGCCTTCTCTGAAGAGCAGGAGGCACATCGAGAAAACGGCTACAGAAGCTTACTCGACAGGCTGACCCCCTCAGAAGAGGCGCCAACAACCACCTTTGTATCCACTCTGTTTACACCCCTCATCAGCAGCGCATCGACACCCACCTCGTCACACCGTGAACAGCTGCTCGACGAACTCAAGGAGTGGTATGCACTCGCAGAACCTGACGCTAAACCGCCCGCCAAAAAGAGAGCAAAAACGGATCACGGGGCGGATCACCGGGAGAGCAGACCCAAAAGAAGAACCCATCTTAACCTCCCTCTCCCCCTAACAGATCAACAGTGCGGCCAGATACGCCACTTCCTAAACCGATTAAAAAAATCGGCCGAGTTCCGCCATGGCCCTCAAGCAAAAATGCTGCTCGCACAGCGCGTCACCGACCTTCTCGAGCAACTCTGGCTCAACTCCGACTTTCTAAACTCCGCCCTCTACCATATCGAACAAGGCTTAACCAACTGCGAAGATCGCACCCTCCTCATGCTCAACCGCATCGAGATACAGCTACGCATCATCCACGCT
Source organism: Gammaproteobacteria bacterium (assembly GCA_038124075.1). Taxonomy (GTDB): domain Bacteria; phylum Pseudomonadota; class Gammaproteobacteria; order Pseudomonadales; family JAYPBG01; genus JAYPBG01. The sequence continues at coordinate 1,027 of JAYPBG010000370.1, read as the reverse complement.
GAGCAGAGCCCAGACCCAGAGCAGGCATTGCGAGCCCTTGCCTTAGGGCTTATCAAGTGGGAGACCGTACAAGAGCACGCTGAACAGAGCTGCCAAAGCCTGCTTCACTCACGCCCCCGCCAAAACGAAATAGATGAGATTCAGATCTACCTAAGATATGAGTCACGCCTTGCCGAACGACTGGGCCTACCTCTTTCAACACGGCATATGCTCTACCCTGCACAGGTGGATGAATCAGAGCTTGAAGCCGCCGCACTCGCGGCCCAAGCCGCCGCTGACAACCCTGAAACCCTCGAACACTACTTAAACAACTGGGCACCATGGCAACAGCTGCAACGTAAAAAAGCCGCAGAGAGCCTGACATGGGCCGAGCTACCCATCGTACACGGCAGCGCAGACCCAGACGCCTACTGCCCTTTCACACTGAAACCTTACGAAGAGCTGGAAGAGCCCGTCGCCCTACCTGGCTGCACCGCAGCGATCGAATTTGCTGAGTTAAAACAGTGGTGGATCGAAAACGGAACACACCCCATCATCACCCATCAGCCCCTCGAGCGCAGCGACTTCACTCGCTTCAATCGGCATCCGGCATCGACCTCACAACCATTAATCAGCTCAGAGCGCCATTAACCAGCCCAGAGCTCTAAAGCTCACAGGCTCAACTTACACACTCAAGCCACACACTCAACCCCACACTCAACTTTGTAGTAGAGCCTTGGTAATGCCGCAGGGGGAATCCAGCTCTGCTGCCAACAAGGCATCAAAACAATGAGCAAAGAACAAAGAGATCAACGAAAAATAGATAGATTTAAAGCCGTGAGTCTATAAGGGAAAAGGGAAACATGTAATGAAATGATAACAAGGAAATGATAGGTTAGTGATAATACTCAATATTAAATATTAAATTTATAGTTTCTTAATATCTATATTTTTATTTTAAATAAGTATTTTAAAAAAGATAAGCCACTTATGATAAATGGCGGAGCGGACGGGACTCGAACCCGCGACCCCCGGCGTGACAGGCCGG
>JAYPBG010000369.1:451-3579 GCA_038124075.1 Gammaproteobacteria bacterium | reverse complement strand
GGGTTTGTGGTGATTACACCTTTTAGGTTGGCGCTTTCGCTGTTGATATAATCGTGCTCTAAAAAGTGAGCCAATATCTCCCTGCCGGCATCACCTCCGTTGATAAAGTCTTCAAAAGAGGAGGGGGTATTTAAAAGTGATGAGTGGTGCAGTTCTGAGGCTAAATCTGATAAGAACCAGGCTTGATTGAATCGACCATTCACCGAGAAATAGCTAAAATCAGCCTGTTTTCCTAACGCTTTTGTCGTCCCATCTATTTTTATATTTCGATAATTGTTGTTTCTATTGACATGCGCTAGAAGATTCCAGCTTGCAACAGAGACCTCCCCTTTGGGGTGAGCTACTTTATATGATACGGGTAGATGGTCAGAAATTACGGAGGCCCTGCTGTTTTCGGTAGTAGGTTGCTTAATGCTGTCTCTTGCGCTCTTGTAGGCTGTTGCTAGGCGATCACTGAGTTGGGTTGTGGCCTCGATAGGATTAAGATTGCTGCTGGATGTTAGACGGGGTTGACTAATGGACCTGTTTCTCAGGCTCTGGATCTGCTGGCTTACCCTGCTAAAGAGTTGGGTCTTGAAGGGGTTAAGGTGTTTGAGATTAAAGGCCTTCCCGATTGTTTTGCGGACGGTTGTTCTGTTCGTTGCTCTGTTGTTCTCAGGCTGAATAAAGCGGTTATGTGTGAAATGTGTGGAAGGTGTTTGAGTGCTTTGTGAAACGGTGCCCATTGGAATAACTCCTCAATTTAAATGCTAATCTCAATAAAATCTTTTACGCTTGAGCGATACATACAGGTTCGTTTGAGGATGTAAAAAGGTTACCGTTATATTTAATATTAATTCCATTGATTCTAAATAATAGAGGCACTGTTCATCCCAGGTCTCGCTTTGCTAGGAAAGGTGTGGCTAAATGTTTAGGTTATCTTGCCAAGCGGTTATAGCTGAACTGAACAGGGGGGGGTGTGATGAAAAAATATACTTTCACTGGTTGTATGAAAAGGATATGCCTTTTATTTACAGTAGCTACGCTTTGTATAAGTTATGCAAAGGGTGATCAAAAAAGCAACTCCTACCCTGAGTTAGGGGTTACATTGGGCGCTATACCTCATCTAAGTATGGGGTACTGGTGGGAGAGAAAAGGGGTTCGAGTTTCGGGTATGTATCTCAATAAAAAGCGAAATGAATTTCATTTAAACTTAGGTTATGCGCATGTAGAAACGAAGCGAGTTCAACGCAGTATAAATGTCTTAACGAGTTGGGTGGTGGGCAGTGATCCAGGTGCGGATTATGAGTATGCCGCCACCGGGATCGCTTATGGCATCAATTATAAAGGGTTCTTTTTGGAATTAGGGCTAGGTATTCCGTGGAAAGATGATATTGGAAACCTTGAGGGTGACCTGGTTATTCCGATAGGCTACTTGGGCTATATTCATCGATTTGGACCGATTCCGTAGCCATTCGAGCAGATTTAACCGCTCTTATTAACCTGAAGTCCGAATGATGCTGTTTTATCTTGCCGATATTTATAGTTCAAAATAATCTTCATGTTGATAAAATGAAGCATACTGACGACAACTAGTACAGTGCCTATTTTCGTGCTGAGAAACTCAATGATGCCCTGAATGTTCTCTGGCTTTTCTCCATATTTTAGGAAGAGTGCGATGAAGCCTAAGTTAAGTAGATAGAACCCAACCAATAGAAGAGAGTTTGTGGATCGAGCCAGCTGCTTGTTACCGTTAAAGCATTCGAGCAGGTAGTCGTATCCTGATTGCTTGTAACTGCGTGAGACAATAAGAGTGATAGCGATGCTTAGAAGTAGGTAGAGTCCATAGGTTATTTCTACTAACATGTCATTTTCCATGGCTTATCAGTGTTGATTGATGGCAGTTTGAGCGCATTATTCATAAGCGCTTAACCCATTCTAGCGTATTATCAACAACTCATGAATAGAAGTCCAAAAAAAGATTTCTTCTCTTTAGGGGCGTTAACCTTATGTAGAGTACTGGAGTGCATAGAGAGGCGAGAAAGTTTAGATTGTATTTTGATCACGTCGGTTTGAATAAGCCGTCATGTTTTGTTGGCTTTGGCGTGTGAATGTTTGGAATGGATATTGCAATATGATTGTAGCGCTGTTCAAGAGTTGATATTTGTCAATATATTGTTGTGGTATATTGTTGTGGTGCTCCGCTAACCTTGCTGATGATATAAAAGAGAACTCATATGGTTGATATCCCCACTCAGTTTACAGATTCAAAAAATCGAGAAATCGGTATTTTCCAGAAGTGGTTTGAGTGTAAAAGCAGTTGGCCTTATGGTATAAAATCTTTCGGCGAATTTGCAAAGTTTATGAAAATTGATGAATATCCAAAGAATGACGGTTTTGCTCTGAATAAGATTATCTCTTCCAATTATATTAAAGCGTTACTCAATGAGTATGGGTTTGAACCGAATAGTAGGGCTTATATGTTGGATGTATGCTCTGGCCCAGCAATCCTGCCAAGAATGTTTAAGTATCACGGTATTGTCGGGTATGCGGATGCAGTAGATATTTCACCACGTGGTGATGAGTGCAGTGATGAAAGGTTGTTGCAGTTAATGGGTGCGATCGCACCGATTAATATGGGGCAGGAGGTCACTCCAGTACATAATAAACTATTGCATATCAATGATGGACTGGTCGAGGTTCAGAATGATCTCTCTTATGTTTTGGATTTTACTTTTAACGATGGCGATCCAAATAAAATGGCAATGGATAACTACTATGTTTCTGATTTTCTTGAGTTAGATGTTGACCGGCAGTATGATCTAATCTCCTTGAATGCTGGAATGGAGTACTTCGATTCATCGGTTTTTTTTAAAAAAGTATATAATCTACTGAAACCAGGCGGTATGTTAATCACCTTTAACGACTACTTCTATCATATTTTTGGTTCGGCAATGCACCTTCCTATGGATTCTCCATGGCTACATACTCGCATTACAAAAGATGACTTCTATAAATATGTAGAGACCTATCGCCCTGATATGTTAGATAGTTATAGAGCATGTTATTATTTTGGAAGTACCCATAAAACGGTGTTAGATTTTCAGGCTGATGCAAGGGGGGCGGGTTTAGAAACACTGGGGTTTAGG
>JAYPBG010000369.1:0-441 GCA_038124075.1 Gammaproteobacteria bacterium | reverse complement strand
TGAAGTCTATAAGAGTGGGTGGCTTCCCTATGTGAAATCAGTCGTGCTGCCAGAGTCACAGGGATTGAACCCTACGGTATCGATTGAGGATTTGTTTACACATTATGCATTATTGGTCGCGAAAAAGCCTGGGTAAAGCATTCCTCAGTGTTTCTTGTGGCTCTCATCCAAGTCTCAATCATTAGGATCAAAGAAGTCTAATGCTCTAGCGATCCATGCTTGGGAGTCTAAGTTGTTTTCCGTGAAAAGGACGTTAAACTTTTTGCTTCTTGCTAAATGATTCACCAGCTCCAATGATGTTCTCGTCTCGTGGTTGGGCGGTTCTTCGTTCATGTTGACCCAATTGTTATCTTCGCTGTTAAAAAAGCCAGAGTAAGCGCGAGCAAAAGGGTATGACCTAAATTTGATGTATATTAGGCAGCCAATGGTACGCCGTATTGA
>JAYPBG010000368.1:0-3621 GCA_038124075.1 Gammaproteobacteria bacterium | reverse complement strand
TCTTGATAAGCTGGTGTTGTGGTGTCCAGTCCTAGGTGTATAACGCAAGCTCTAAGGATCCCATAATGCCGTTCATTGGGGTAAGCATCTCATGCCCCATCTTTGTGAGTAGGTCATCTTTGGTTTGGTTGCTTCTCTTTAATTGATTTAATGTTTCTTGCAGTTGCGACTCAGTTGTATCCTGCTGTTGGAGAGTCCTCGCCTCGTCTGTGCTTTTTTTTCGGTTTAGGATCAGCATGTTTATCCTCTCAATAGAGTCTTAATAGGGCTTGTTAGAAAGCCGTTCATCGGTGCCCATAGTCAGTGCCGTTAAGTAGGGCCGTATGGGTGTTCGATTGAGGGTTAAATATGGATATCCAATATCCGTTCCATGTTTGCGTAGCTGTTGTTTATATAGTGTCCCTTATATAGTAGTGTATCGCTGAATGGGGCATTTTAAAAATGTAATTTATATGAATGAGTATTGTGTATATGCTATGTCTATGTTGTGTTTGCGTTGTGCCTATCCTGCTTGTATGTACGCTATTTGTATGTATGCTGTGAGTATCTTATCGGTTTATCTATACTTTTAATGATGAGTCAAAAATATGAGTTCGGGAGTTTTGACATTAGATAATAACGAATTGGATAATAAAGCGCTGTGAGCAAAACGATACGCATATGAGGAGTCATTATGGAGATCAGTCAGTTTTATGACGCATTGTGGCAAGATTTCGTGCGCTTAGCACCGCAAGCGGCCGCAATAAGGGGTGAGTTAGAGGCGCTGGGTGAATGTGTGGTGAATGACCATGTGGCGTTTCGCACCTTTAATATCGCGCCTTTAAATATTGAGTCGTTAGAACCGGAATTAACAGCATTGGGCTATCGGCGTTTAGACTCATATCGTTTTAAAAGCAAACACCTTAATGCTTGGAGTTATATAAGCAGCGCTCAGGAGACAACCGCGCCGTTAATCTTTTTAAGCGAGCTCTCTGTAGAGGCTTTATCAGACGAGGCTCAGGCTATTATTCGGCAATTAATTGACAGCGTCCCACCGGATGTGATTCATGACGCGTCATTGCCGCCCATTTTCTGTCGAGGCAGGTTGTGGCCTCAGATCCGTTTTGATCAATACAGCACCCTACTAAAAGAGAGCGAATATGCTGCTTGGCTTGCGCTGCATGGCTATCATGCCAACCATTTTACGGTCAGTCTAAACGCTTTAAACCAATATAATCAGATAGAGCCCATGTTGGCGTGGGTTGAGTCACTCGGCTTTACCGTTAATGAGAGCGGTGGACGCGTTAAAGGCACACCTAAAGTACTGCTTGAGCAGGGCGCAACAATGGCCGATCTTGTTGAGATCACCTTCTCTTGCGGTCATACTCAGAGTGTACCGGGCTGTTTTTATGAATTCGCTTTGCGCTATCAGCAATCTGATGGCAACCTGTTTATGGGGTTTGTTGAAGGCAATGCCGATAAGATATTTGATTCGACCAATCGTGTATAAAAACTATACTATTGTTATGCTGGTCGTTATGCTGGATGATGGTTAAGAGAAAATCAAGCCAAGTAAGAGGTAGTATGGATAAAGGGCAGATGGAGAGGCGTTTATCAGACGCTAAGAGAGTATCAGGGGAGCCTCCGCAGCTGGATGATAGGGTGATGCCCAGCTTGACACCTTGTCGTGATGACATTGTGGATCGTCAGCAGGCAAAAAGTAAGAGCTCGTCAAAGCGCAGTGTGGGGCAAAAAAACGCGGACTCTGCAAGTCGGATGTCGCCTCAAGCGTCACAAGCGGTGACGCAAGCAAAACAGCGCGCCACAACGCCCAAGCGTCGCTCGCCGGGCCGTTGGCGGCTCTGGGTGGTGGCACTGTTGATGGTGGGGGCTGCCAGTGGTCTCTATTATCAAAATTACACCCTACAGTTGGAGGTAAGAGAGCAAGCGGCGTTGATTGTTCAATATAATGAAAAATTGGGCAGCCTCGACAAAGCGGTTACGATCACAGATCAAGCGTTAGGTAAGACAGGTTCCCTCTTTGAGCAGCGTTTGACACGCATGGAGCGTGACCTTGAGCAGCTGAAAAGCACAAACCAACGCCTTGCGCCTAACCTTGACAAACAGGCCGACCTTCTTGCGGGCCAGGGGAAAGCCGTAGACGCGTTATCTGCACGGATGGTTGAGTATGATAAAAAGCTGCCTACGATCGATAAGACGCTGTCTCAGATCGAACAGCGTTTAGGCCAGCAGGTCGAGCAACATTCGGCGGCCGTAGAGCAGCTTGAAGCGCGCCTCTCAACGCTTCAAGCCGATATTGACCAGTTTCCTCAGCAGTTGAGTTCGATGACGGACTCGATGACGCAACAGTTGAACCTGATCAATGGCGCTCAAACAGCGCTTGAAGCGGATGTGATGGCGCTGGGGGTGGATGCCGAAAAGCGTTCGCAAGAGAAGCTTGAAGCGCTCGAGGAGCAGCTCTTGAACTCAAAGGAGGCATCGGCAGAAGCGTTGGCAGCCATAGAGGCGCATAGAGTGAACCAAGAGCGTATGAATAAGTCGGTTAACCTGTTTCGCCAACAGACGAACAGTGCATTAGATCAAATCAAAACCGATCTACGCCGTCTGAAAAGTGTGAATTAGAATGATTTATGATCATGTTTTTCGATCTTTTTCTATGTTGAGTAGGTTTTTGAGCGCTTTTTTTAAAAAGATAAAAAAAAGCTTTGCATATCGATACAGAGTTGATAGAATTTCGACCCTAATATGGAGCGCGCCAGTGGCGGAATTGGTAGACGCGCTGGATTTAGGTTCCAGTGCCGCGAGGCGTGAAAGTTCGAGTCTTTCCTGGCGCACCATTTATCATTAATCCTTCTTATTATTACTATCCTCTCTCATTACTATCATTCTCTTAATGAGATTGATCATCTCCTATAACCTCCTTCCTTGTTTCTATAATCTCTCTCTTTGTCAATCTCTCTCCTTGTGTAGTCCCTCTCATTCGATTTGTGTCATAATTCATACCTTTTCGAACACCCATGAGCGTATCATGAGCTCAGCTAAGGTGCTGGTGGGTGCTCGTATAGAAAGCAAAAAGGGTAAGAGAGTATAAACATTTGATGATTGACACTGATTCTAAACTACGCCTAAAAATCGAAGAGAACCACTATGAGCAAGAGACGGGGACGGTGCGTGTCCACCGAACGGCTCTGCATGAGCCTGCTTCTGATACGGTGTTTGAGTTTGATGGCATGGGTGGTTTTATTGGCCGTAATGCTCAGTGTGATCTGATCTTGAGAAGCAGCAGTGTATCGAGTCGACATGCAAAGATTACCCTACAATCTGGTGTTTTCCATATTGAAGATGTGCAAAGCCGAAATGGAACTTGGGTTCAAGGGCAGGCGTTGACACCCGGTGAGCCTTATCCTCTTAAAGGAGGGGAGCAGATTCAAGTCGCGAGCTGTCGTTTAACCGTCTTATCCGTTTCCCCTGCTAAACCTTCTATAGTAACGTCTATTGTTCCTCCAGCTGTTCCTCCAGCTGCCTCGCAAAACACCATCACCCCAAATCAGATCTCTTTACCAGAAAACTGGATGAACCAGAGCGCGGCAGGGTCAACAGGTAATCAACACAGTGATGCAC
>JAYPBG010000367.1:423-3637 GCA_038124075.1 Gammaproteobacteria bacterium | reverse complement strand
GTACAGTACTTGTCAAGTGGCTATAATCGCCTGGATGTCACTTCTGTGCCACCCGGGCAGCATACGAAAACCATACAGCACCACAGCCACTTCACACACTGCCCCACCTCGTTTTGCACCAACATCTCTTTATTGAACATCACGTTTTAAATTGTAAACCCATAAGCGCAGCGCAACATAAAACATAATAAATACACGTCAACAACATCTTTGAGCTAAGCTTAATAGGATACCTTTTATCATGCACTTTTTATCATACACATATCAAATAACACATATCAAATAACACATAACAGTCATACAGACACTTACTGACCATTAAAAAAAGCATCTTAACATCAAAAAGCTAGACGAAAAACATAACAGACCCAAAAAGATTAATAAAACCATTACTTAAAAGATTTTAGAAAAATCTATGGCACAATCAAACCGCTTTCATACGCACCTATTTAAACGGCACCTAAACAGCCAGCTCTGTTTACACATACTGAACCCCTTACTGTCGCACATAGCCTTTACAGTCATAGCTTTTACACTGACAGCCTTTACACTCATAGCCTTTACTTCGCAGAGCTCGGCATCACCCTACCCAACTCAAGCCCGTATTATTGGAGGCGTCGACGCTGAAACAGCGCAATTTCCATGGCAGGCCGCCATTCTTTCCAACCCTAATAATATTTATGCCACACAATACTGCGGCGGTGCTATTATTGACGAACAGATGATATTAACCGCCGCACACTGTTTTGAAGAGACAGAGCCCCTGTATGTCGGTGTAGGGCTCACCCGACTCGAAGATAACTCAAACGGTCAAATCATAGAGATAGAGCGTTGGCATATGCACCCCGATTACAACGTCGATACCTTCAATAATGACATTGCTGTAGTTCAGCTGAGCGAGCCCATCGACTTTACGGCCTGCGGTGCTCGCTGCAGCGCCATCAGCCGTGTCAGCCCGAACCAAGAGCTTAGCGTGGCGAGCACGGGGACTGTGGCACAGATCAGCGGTTGGGGTACTCAGGCAGGAGGCTTAGAACCGGGCAATGATTACCCCATTGATCTACAATTTGCTTCAGTGAACCTTGTCGGTTGCCTCGACTCACCCTCACAATACCCGTCGCAATCCATTACAGACAATATGATCTGCGCAGGCACACCCAGCTTCGATAAAGATGCCTGCTTAGGTGACAGCGGCGGTCCCCTGGTGGTCGAAAATGAAGAGCAAAACAGCTATTTACTGGCCGGCATCATCAGCTGGGGAAACGGCTGCGCAGTTGAAAACTTCCCAGGCGTCTATACACGTGTTGCAAACTATGAGACGTGGATTAACGAACTTTTAGAACAGAACAGCGCAGGCAGTGGCATAAATACACAAACGGATAACAACAATACCAACACCGCCGACATCAGCGATGGCGATGATATTGTTACCAGTGGAAGCAGTGGTGGCAGTTTTGGATTACCCCATCTACTCTCTCTTTTATGGTTATGCGCAGTGCGCCGCTATCAGCCCACTAAGATACAACAGCGTGCGCTTATGGTCGCTCTAATGGGCTTATCGATTTCAGGCTGCAATCATACTGCGGCCACCATCACACAGCCATCGACACCGCCATCGACACCCAACCAAAACGTGCAAACAGCCCATCCAAACCCAATCACACTGCATCAAACATGGCGATTAATCCGCATCGAACGACCTCACCCAGAACCTCACTCAGAGCACCCCAGCGAGCAGACAACAACAGATGATCTGTCAGAACGCCAAGAACAGGCACATTCGTTTACCCTAAACCTCTCTGACGCAGGCATCGCACATGGGCGTAATGCATGCAACCGCTGGCAAGGTCGAGCAGAGATCACAGCCACAACGCTCAGAATCGAAACCGCCGGCATGACACGTATGCGGTGCCATCTGAACAACAGCACACTGGAAAAGATTCAATCAACGTTTCTAAAACAGTTGAGGAATGAAAATCAATTTTATATAGAAAACGGCCTGCTGCACCTCACTTCACAATCACAATCACAATCACAATCACAATCACAATCACAAGAAGCATCAAGCAAAGAAACATGGGTTTTCACACCCAGCATACTAAATCAATAATAGATTAAAAAAACTCGTCGCATTACGGGTTGTCCTCAGAGCAACCTCCTCTGCTGGCTCACCGCGCAACTGCGCAAGCACCTTTATAATCTCAGGGATGTAATAGGGAAAATTGGTCTCACCTTGGCGCCCCATTAACGGCATATCGGGTGCATCTGTCTCTAAAAGCAGAGCATCCAATGCAACATGGCTCAAAGCATGGCGGGTCTTTTTCGCGCGCGGATAGGTAATGCTTCCCCCCACGCCCAGCATCACCCCTTTTTTTATATACGCCTGCGCCTGTGCAAAACTGCCCGTAAAGGCATGCAGCACAGCCCCTCTCGGAAGCTTAAAACGCTTTAGCAGTGACAGCATCGGTTGATGCGCTTTACGCACATGCAGAATCAACGGCAGATCAAGTGCGATCGCCGCCTCTATATGGTGTTCAAGTACCGCCTGCTGCAACGACATGGGCGTATCAATATGCGCATCCAAACCGCACTCACCGATCGCAACCGCCCCTCTTCGCACAGCCTCCTCAACCAGCTGATCACTCAAACGCGCCACCCCATCCTGAGCAGACCGCTCAATCCACCAAGGGTGCAGCCCCACGGCACCGTAAGCACCGCAAAAGCGTGACACAACCTCAAACTGACGCTCACACGTCTCTAACGAGACACCTGGAATGACCATTGCACGCATGCCTGCCTCTTCCGCACGCGACCAGATATGCGCCTGATCTTCATCAAAAGTGGAAAAGTCAAAATGGCAGTGACTCTCCACCCAGGTCAACGTCAATGCATCAACTCCTTAAGATTTTAATTCTCCCTAAGTATGTCACAGTATAACTCCAGAGCCCTTGAAATTAAAGGGCTCAAAAGATACGGGTATAACATTCCATCAAGAGGATAAAAAACCTCTAAGCCAACGTTTTAATCAAATCCTTGGCGAACTGATCCCATGTTGTTAAATAACTCTCAACATGTGCTGCCATTATCTTAGATTTTGGATCATTTTGAGGGGCCCAACTATAGTAAACAAACCTACCATCAAGATCCGTATTGTAGATTTTACCGCTCTCATCTACAACCATGTGAAAGTCTTGCGCAAAGAATGGCTTGTCTT
>JAYPBG010000367.1:0-413 GCA_038124075.1 Gammaproteobacteria bacterium | reverse complement strand
GGAAGAATTACATTATCAGAAAAATTATTAGAAAAGGCTTCACGCATGTCTGCATCATCAATGCTTTTTATAAGACTTTCTAACTGCTTAAGGCTACCAGTATAATTTTTATCACTTGACTCAAATTTTTCATTCTCTGTTTTTAACTCAATACTTCTAGCGGGTGCTTTTATTACTTTTTGCGTCAGCATTTTACCTATTACGTCAGTACTGAGCGAATGCTGCGCTAAGCGAGGGTCATTCTGGGTTTTACTTTGCAACGTCTTTTTTTCCTTCTGTGACAAGCCCTCACCAAGCAGCATAGGCTTGCTGTCCATAAAGTGGTCAATACCATGTTTTTCTTTTAACTCTTGTGCAACAATAGTTCGGACAGTTTTGAAGGTGGCGTCAGGTTGAACGATGGTTAAATTGTG
>JAYPBG010000366.1:3160-3639 GCA_038124075.1 Gammaproteobacteria bacterium | reverse complement strand
ATTCAAAGGAATGGTCGCAATGCTTTGTGCACCACCATCGGGTGAGAATATATGGTGCTGGCTTCGCCACAGCGTCACTGCAGTGAGTGGAAAAAAAGCATAAAGAGCGATTTTGCTGCCTTTGTAGTCATTATTCACCGTCTCTGGAAACAGTCGCTTCAGCAGAGAGATGGCCTTATTTTGATCCGCAGCCCCATCGTCTTCCTCTGAAGGGGTCTCCAGCAGCTCATCTGTTTGAGTTTGAGCATCAGGCAAAGACATTCGATTCAAAGCGACATCAGAGTCATGATGCTGAGGAGTCGGCCCTCGCATCTGAGCACTTTCTTGACCATCGAGACGAGCCGTCGGCGACACCGAAGAGCCATCAGCCTGTGAAAAGCCATCAGCCTGTGTCGATGAATCTATGCTCTCCTCTTGAGGTGAGCTTCTGTGAAAACATAAAGCGGTAGAAAAGAAAGCACCCATAAAAATCCCCCTCG
>JAYPBG010000366.1:0-3150 GCA_038124075.1 Gammaproteobacteria bacterium | reverse complement strand
TAATATTTAAATTAACCATTACAGCACCCGATAATCTTCTCTAAACTATAAAGAAAGAGATGAGCAAAGCCAACATAAACTAAGGCCGATCACCACAAAAATCGTAATGAAATAAAACGTTAAGCTGAGCAGCCCACTCAAGCTACTGCACTCATCATATTTGCATTTTTTGTTTGCATCTTATACAAAAAACATGATATCAATAGTCATCAGTCAACCAAATGTAAACCACCAAAAACAGACCAAACGATCTAAAAATTTTACCTAAACCATTCGTACACATATTCGTACACAATTAAAGCGTAATAATAAAAGGGGAGAAATTGATGCGACTTTCACATTTACTATTCAATACCGCCCTCTCAACAGCTTTATATAACGGCGCACAAAACATAATAAACCCAGCATTACGAAACAACGCTGCGGCGCCGTTTTCTGACCAGAGCAGCTCGATCAATACCTCGTGCGGTGCGCGCCCCATGCTGACCCGCACCGATTCAGGGAAGCTGATCACCAACACACTTTTTGACATAGACAACGGCCCTTTCAGCAACCCCTATCAAATAGGGTATGCACCCTTAGAAAGCATCACCACCGCTGCTCCTCCCAAGCCCCCTCAAGCAGAGGGCTCAGGCCCAAACGCAGGAGAAGGGCTAAAGCAGCCCACGGACACACAGCACCTAAAGAATACTCAAAAACTAACCACCCCCACAACCGAAGAGGATCAAGATAAGGATAACGTTTACCCGAGCGTCCATCTAAAGATCTGCGTCTACCAAGGGCGCAGCTGGCACAGTGCGGGTCAAGCGTTTCTTAAATTGGAACGCGAGGGCCAGGAACCCATAGCCATAGGACTCTCTCCAAAAAAGGGAAAACCCCAAGAGTGGACACGGACCCACCAGACCAAGCTGAAAGATTGCCAAGACTATTTAAACAAAAATAACGTGAAGTTCATTGATATCCCCCTAAATAATGAGCAGACCCAAGATCTTTTAAGGCAGATGCATGCTGACTGTCGATCACTGAATGAAAATTTTCAATGCGCAGATTTACAAAACAGTTCAGGCGCATCCGTGCTGCAGAAAATTGAAAAGATAGCGGAAGGTTTTGATATCGAGCCAGACTATACCAAGACGACACCCGGTATAGAGAAAAATTTCAAACAGTGTAACTCGGTTAAATACATCGACAACCTGATGAAAAGCGCCAACATCGACGTAAAGATTCCATCTGGGTTACACACTCCTAAAAATTTGTGGCGTTATTTAAATGCCGAAGGCCACGGTACGCTTGAGACAACCGGCGGATTACCCGTTGCTCAATCCATGACATTGATGGAGTTTCTGGGAGCACACCTTTCAGGCCGCAGCCGAAAAGTGCCTGCCGAGATGGCTCGACAGTCGATGGAGATCATGCGTCAGATTCGTGAAGACCTTCAGAAGACGTTTATTGATCCTGAACCGACTCGCCTCGATATAGACCCTGACCTGCTTAATCGGGCTGCAGGTTTCCTAGATCGCTTTGCTCAGCATCTGGATGAGCTTGCTGAAATTACAGCCTACGGATATCAAAAAATGTTAGGCCACCCAGACAACAGGTTTCAGCGGCCGATTAAGAGAATCAATATCAACCCTGATGGCGACCCTAAAGACGTTAAGGTCTACCTCTGCAGCTACCCCAGCCGAAGCCTCCACCGTGAAGGGCAGGCTTTTTTAAGCTTTGAAACCGGAGGGCGGCAGCGCTTCGCGATCGCGCTGGCACCCGACACCACGACCGACGCTGGAACACCCAAGAGTTGGAGCGGCGTGGGAAATCGCTTAGGTCTAAGCAACCCTGCGAAGATCATCGATGCCAGCCACCATTTAGGAAAAAAGGGTGTAAAGAAATTACCTCTAAATTTGAATCAACAGCAGATTCAGGAGCTGATGGCTACCATCAATGCCGATGCAAAAAAAACCAACAGCCCCATTCGTCTTTCCAACATCGGCGGGCTAAAACCTTCACGCGAACAGATCGTCTCGCTTAAAGAGTGTGACTACAGGTCAACATGTGCAAGCAGACTGACCAGACAACCTCGGAACAACAGCGTCGACTACTTAAGCGCGTTGATGAACCGAATTTATCCAGACAAACTGAGTATTAATAAGGTTTTTTCAGGCAGCAAAACGCCTCGCACCTTAGCAAAACGCCTACAAAACACCATATGTAACATGCAACAAAAGACAGCAACACACCCCCACCTCGCTGAAATCGATCTCTACGACCCACAAAGCTTAACCTTATCCGAGGGTGTCGCCGCACTTTTTTATGGCCTACGAAAGAGTGTTCCCAATATGATGGACAACGTAAAAGAAGACTTAAATGAGCTAGCCAACCATATTGGAACGTTAGTGAGCGATATTGGTTTAGTAGAAAACGATTTTGGCCTCACTTTAGAAGAACGCAAGGCCGGTTCGCTTCCCGTTAAGCTCGCGGCCAACATAGCTGAAGCCTACAACACCACTGCAGCCGCTGCCAACATAACACCCGGTTTTCGGCAATATGCAAAAAACAACATCGAAACCATTGACCAAATCCTACTCTCATTGAGCCGTACGTTTCAGACCCTAGGCGGACACACAGAGCCTCTAACGCCAAAATCACCGACAACACGTTCAGAGGGCGATAACAGAGATCGTAAACTCCGTAAACTGCTGTTTGGTCATCGTACCATGGTCCCCAGCCTCATAAGCGCATCCATAACGGATCATTTAGCATTAACACAGTCTATCCGCACACAATTGGTAGAGCCACTCAAACATTTCAACCAAACCGTTGGACAAGGGGAAAGCAGCTACTCAACATTACTCAACAGCCTGCGTTACGATACGCGCGCCACATACAGCACAACCCATCATATGCGTCGCGAGATGGCCAAAGGCGCACGCGAAGCAAAAAACTATCTACACAATATTGCTGCTACGATCGGTGAGTTCGTCTAGCAGCTTATTCACCTATGTTTTGGTTCGCCTATGTTTTAGCCTTTTTTTCCGCTTGACATTATAGCGCTTTCCGGTACAGTTCCTGTCTGTATGCTTAGACTGTTTTCATCAGTCTAACGGGTATGACCTAAATTTGATGTATATTAGGCAGCCAATGGTACGCCGTATT
>JAYPBG010000365.1:0-3666 GCA_038124075.1 Gammaproteobacteria bacterium | reverse complement strand
CACAAGAAGGCGGCGTGAATTTGAGCAATCTATTTCGCGCCAGCGACTAAATAGCGCCTGTTCCATCAGGCCTCACGGTGAAGGCACACTCAAACTAAAGAGCGGAATTACGATCATAGGGCACTTCTCACAACATGGATTTTTAGATATCTATGATATCAGCGGCACGCCCTATGAACATGTGAGCTTATCAAGCAACAACTGGCTCACTCTGATTTCGCATTCAGAGCTCTTATTAGAGGGCCAAATAACAGACATTCACTCTAACATCACGGCGAAAGGCACTTTTCGAGCTTATTTGAAAAACAAAAATAGATCTCTCCTTATTATCCCAGAACAGGCCCACATTAAACACCCAAGCTACCCACACTCACTCTACTCTCTAGATGCGCTGCATGAGGCATCAGACTATGCACTGCTCAGACTCCAACAAGTCGATCACTCATTAACCTCTACTTGGGTACGCCCTAAAAACGAACATACCATTATTGAAGTGACAAAGCGAGAAGCCCATTCGAACCAGCACCTGCTTAAACGATGGGAAATCAATGACAAAAAAATGAGTGACTGGACTGCATGGGCAGATGCCTGCATACAGAAGGAACTATTAATAGACGTTCATTGCACCTCTTCTGAAAATACGCTACAGAAAAAAGGGAGTGTAAAGGAAAGAGCATTAATTAAACGCACCGCAACTGTTTTACAGTGGGATAAAGCAAGGCTTCGAAATCGTTATATTGGCGCAAGCCGTCTGATGTCAAGTTTACCTGAATTACGCTTTGAACCAACTGTTGAACTGAACATTCATAAGGGTAAAATTGATAAAGTCCTACTGAAAGGAGAGTATATAGATCATACGCACTCAAAAAAAGTCATTCAAATAACCTTTGCGGGTGCGTTTTCTTATCAACAACCACTGAATCATGGCATTAACCAGCTTATTTTCAGTGGCAACCCATCTAATTCACAACCCACTTCAGAGGTCAGCCACACAATAAAGCCATCAATAAAATCGTCTATAAAACCTGATAATCCGTGGAACAGAAAAAAAATTCAGGACCGCATTATTGAGTCTGTCTGGCATATATCAAACTGCATCCCTTTTAAAGTAACAGGACAAACATTCAGCATATTCACAAGATACCAACCACAAAAGGGCTTTCTCTTCGACATGCTGATCAACCCCCATAACAACGACTCTTATATACTGAAAAACAAAGCCGTGTTATTGATCGAAAAACACAATCAGACCAAAGGTATTTTCAGCTCAGGATTTAAACACGGAGAGCTCTATTGCTATACCAATATTACTGATCAAGATATGAAGCATATTGCAAATTATCACATTGAGAACGTATCAAAAGAGCACGGCGCATTTAAAGTTAAAATCGAAACTACAAGTCAGGTTCATGCCCTATTTCAACTCGATCTAGAGATTCATGGCACATCTGATGAGATTGTGGCCAATTACAAATACTCTAAAAGCTTCACTCAACGCTTCACTAAAAGCTTGAAACATCATGGTCAAACAAGGCTAAACTTAAAAAACAAACGTCATTATAATGACGATTTGATACTATTCTCAATATTCACGAAACAGCACTCTAAAGAGAGCAATATTTTTTTCACAGAGATAGACAATCCCAGCCAAGAATCCTGGAATATTATTACAGGTGCCCTTCGTGCTGTCTATATGCTTGGTACCTACCTCAAACTCGATACCACACGACTTCAAGAGGCATATTTCTCACATGAACCCACCATTAGACTGCTCGATTAATCTTTAGGAAACAAAGATATAGATCATGGAATCACGTGAGATGAGTTCGAGTGAGCGTATACATAATACGTGATGCGTTGGGCAAGGAAGGCAACAACGGTACAGTACTTGTCAAGTGGCAATACCTAAACCTATGAATTGTCACATTAGGCACGCGCACCTTATATCATTTTTTGAAGTATACTGGGTAGATCGAACTGTTTTCCATGACACATTTGCTGCAATGAAATCGGCCATAACCGCAACGCCTCCATCCACGGCCTTTTAGACGGAAGAATAATCATTGAAATCATGTAGCGTGGGCCTTTATTTGGAAAAACTGCTTTGTGCAGAACATCAAAGGGGCGAAACAGAACAGCTTCTCCTGTGTGTAAACTAGGAATCCCAGGTGGATAATCTATATTAGCCTGCTGTGCAAAATATGAGATATCGGTTTGGCGACCCTCTAAGACTGGAAAGGAGTATCCACATCGTCTTACTCTCTGCGTATCCACTATACTCATCAACTGGGTGGCACCACCATGCTCATCAAAACCATTTAAATAAACTAACAGTTTTAAATGTGCCGATGGACCAAAATCTCTATGCCAATGAAAAGAGGGCCCAATGGAATCACCTGAGTAAGGTTTCGTTTTTATTACACCTACACTCCAAATAAAAAAATGAGCTTTAAAAAAAGCTGTAATCTTTCTGGCTATCTCTGAAGCAAAAATTAAACGGTAATTAGACTCTAGTTGTTCATCTTCCATCTGAAATTGATATTGGTACTCAGCTTCAGACACAACGCTTCGCTCCTGTTCGACTGACCGACACGCATCAATCGTCTCTTGACATTGTCCCGGTGTTAATGCGTTGACAAACTCATAACCTTTAACATCAAGGTCATGAGTCGAGCGAGCAGATGGCTCCTCTTTAAGACCCTTAGCTTGCTCAAATACTGATTGACATCGTTTATGCCAACGACCAAACCCCATCTCTTGGTCATAAGAATGTTTAAGTAGAGCTTCGCGATCTTGTCCTTCTAATATCAAAGTCATTTCATAACACCTCCTAGGCATATGGCACTTACTAAGAATAGTCATCGAATAACACAGCGCAAGCAGTATGCATATACTACTTTCATTCTAGCGATCTTAATCACTACATTCATATGGTCCGTGAATTGCAATATGGAATATCTCACATAGGTAAAAAGGAGCCCGTTCGATGAACATTACAGAAAACATATCTGAGAATAACGATAAAACACCGAAAGTCATAAAAAAACGCATTGAGACCCGAGAGCTCGAATATTCAATGGGATTAAATCAGGGCGACATCAACGAGATCTTAGCGCTTGTAGAAAGGCAACTCCCTTCGGTTATTGTTCACACCCCTTTTCTGAGAAACTTGATCACCAAAAAGAAAATTGAACGGCTTAAGAACTCCGACATTCAAATCTTTGATGGACCAAACAGTGATGTAGCTGACCAGACTGTAGAGCATAATCTGCTCGGTCTAAAGAAGGCCCGCGTATTGGATAGGCCCTCTCAATTTATCACGCCACTCAAGAGCATCTCATACCTTCAGCATAACCCTCAAAGTAAGAAAGTATTGACCATTGGCCCCCGCACAGAGTCAGAAATCTATACTCTGCTAAGTTGTGGATTCGATATAAGAAATATTTGGGGCTTAGACTTAATCTCCTACTCCCCCGTTGTCGAGCTAGGGGATATGCACAATATGACCTATGAAGATAATAGTTTTGATCTAATCATTGCTGGCTATGTACTAGCCTATAGTTCAGAACCCAAGAAGGCCGCTAACGAAATATTGCGTGTTGCCAAGCCTGGTGCCATTATCTCTGTAGGTTGTGAATACAGCCCACACAGTGACGAGTGGTGGAA
>JAYPBG010000364.1:0-3677 GCA_038124075.1 Gammaproteobacteria bacterium | reverse complement strand
TTATACTCGAAAATCACCAACAAAATAACATCAAATTTAGGTCATACCCTTATAACGGATCTCAATATGCCCAATATGAATGGTATTGAGTTTATTAAGAATGTGAAAAATCATTCAAATAATAAGTACACACAAGTTGTTATGCTGACAACAGAGTCTTCATCCGGTATGAAAGAGCAGGGTAAGGCAGCGGGTGCAAAAGTTTGGATTACCAAGCCTTTTCATCCTGATAAAATGCTGGCGGTACTTCAGAAACTTTTGTAGTGGTTTGGTTTGTTGGGCGCTTGATGGTTTGATGCGCTTAATCCAAGTTTCTTCTTAGGTTGCGAATTAAAAAGCGTGCCGGATGGATCGCTTTAAGTGCCTCATGATCAACCGGGGAGGGTTCTGCGGTAATATACCCTGTGATAATGTTTGCGCATAGGTTGGATGTTGTCAGTCCTCGCGAGCCGTGCCCGCAGTTGATGAAGAGTCCCTCTAGATAGTCCCCACAGGGCAGTTGAAGGTGTTTGCTCCCGCTCTTTAGGGGCGCGTAAGCGCTGCTAAAGGCCTGTTGGTTTGGTACGGGGCCGACGATGGGAAGGTAGTCGGGTGTTTGTGTTCGAAAGGCGACCCTTCCGTTAAGTTTACTAAGCCTATTGAGCCCATTAAGTCTATTATCCTCATTAAGCAGAGTAAACCCAGGGTCTTGATTGGGGGCGGTGGGTGTTTCTGTAGGTTTAGCGTCTAAGGTTTTTTTGATGCCTGCAGCATGAGCGCCTAAAGCATGAGCGAATGCCGGCACGCCCTGAATCAGGTTGTTAAGGTTGGTCTCATGATCGTGATCTGTCATGTCGCCACGCTTGGATTTTGGTTGAAACGTTGCCCCGATGGTATGGGTGCCTTTTATGGAAGGCCCCGTATAGCCGTTATAGCAGATGACGGTTTTTAACAGGCGGCTGGTTTCGGTTTCGGGTAGATAGGTGAGTTGACCTCTGATCGTGCTTAATGGCATGTACTCAGTTGGCTGAAACTGAACGGCATCATGGGCATTGCAGATGATGAGATGGGGGGCGCTGGCTAGGGTGTGTTGATGTTGGTCAAGTGCGCTCCAGAGGCTCTTTTCAGATTGGGACGCAGACTGTTTAAGAGTGATGACGTCGCTATTGACGAGCACATTTATATTGGAGTGCTGAGTGCGTAGGCTGCATAAAGAGGGCGGGTGAACCCATCCCCCACCCGGTAGAAAGAGGCCTGAATGAGGCGATGAAAACCCACAGAGTGAGGCAATCTCTTCTTTATTGACAGGTTGAATTACTGAAGTGGGCCAGCATGCGGATGTGATCAATGCGTGTTGTCGCTCCCTCTCTTTTTTATCATAAGCGAGTTGGAGGACGCCGCAGCGGTTCCAATACTTTAGCGTGTTGCCATCAAGTTGCTGTTCGAACATTTTCAGATGATTGATGGCATCTAAATAGGCGTATTGGTAGAAACGGTTTTGAGCGGTATCATATGGCGTAAATTTAGTAAACAGCGCGCCCATTAAGTTTCCGGAAGCACCTTGGGCCAACGCCGGTTGACGCTCAATAAGGGTCACTTGAGCGCCGCGTATAGCCAAATGGTACGCTACCGCGGTACCTGATAGGCCTCCGCCAATCACGATGGCATCACAGTGCGTCGGGTTTTTCCCGGATCCAGGTTTTGACCGAAGAAGTGGCTTTATGGGTTTGGAGGGGATAAACCAGGGGGTCTCTTTGGGTGAGTAGCGTATGTCGGTATGATCTGTTGTGTCCCTATTCGTCTCCAGTTCACCGGCAATCATTTCGCGTTTTCGGCCAAAGCCGGGGATCTTCTGCACGGAGAATCCGGCTTCTTGAAGGGCGTGTCGTACGCGGCTTGCCGCGGTAAAGGTGGAGTAGGAGGTGCCCTTTTTGGAGAGCTTTGCCATCTGGGTAAAGAGCTCGGGTGTCCACATGGAGGGGTTTTTAGAGGGAGCAAAACCGTCTAGAAACCAGGCATCCATCTGGGCACTGTGTTGGTTGAACGTTTGGAGTTGATCTTGAGCGTCGCCATAGACGAGGGTCAGTTGAATATTATGTTTAGGAAAGGTGATTCGATGAATCCCTTCAATGGCAAGAGGGTATTGAGCTAACAGAGCGTCGATTAGGTCGTGCAGTGATGGAAGGTGTGTGGTCAGCTGGGTGGCGAAACGTTGAAAATCGGATTTTGATAATGGGTGCTTTTCGAAACTGATAAAGTGCAGGGTTGATGATGGCTGTGTTGATGATGGCTGTGTTGATGATAGTGATAAGGCTATAAAGAGGTTGGCCGTCGAGAAAAAGTTGAGGCCTGTTCCAAAGCCTAACTCACCTATGGTAACGGTGGTGGAGGTCTGTTTGGGTTCTAATAGAGTTTGAAGACGTTCAGCGATGCGGTTTGGCTTAAGAAAAACATGCTCAATCTCATCAAGCATGCGCGCCTGTTCAGAGCTAAAATAGATATCATCAAAGTCGGTCGCGTAGGGTTGATCGTTGCGCCACTCGAGAGACGCGGGTGTGAGGGTGCGTCTGCGTATCTGAGTAACGCCTTTCTCATGTTTGACTTTTTGCATGGTATACTGCCTAACGCTATCGATCTAAGAGGGCCCAGCGCTCGTAAAGGTGTTCCAGCTCAGCTTCGAGTGATTCCAGTTGTGCTGTGGCGTCACTGATCTCTTCGGGTGATGCTGATGAGTAAAAACTGGAATCAGCCAGTTGAGTCTGTACGGTTTCTAGGGCCTCTTCAACCCGCTCTATCTCTGCCGGCAGTGCTTCGAGTTCACGTTGCTCTTTATATGAGAGTTTCTTGTTACCCTGTTTATTGGGTGCTTTCTGTCTCTGCTGTGTGCTCTCTACCTCTCTCTCCTCTTCTCCAGTCTCTGCCTCATCTTTAGGTCTCGTATTGGGTTCTTCTTTGGGTGTGTCAGGCGTGTGAGAAGAGTCGGCATGAATGGGTTTGGAGGGGCGTTGTCGAACCCAGTCGGAGTAGCCGCCGATGTAAGGGGTGACGGTTGCGTCCCCTTCGAAGACCAGTGAATTGGTTGCCACCCGGTCGATAAACTCTCGATCATGGCTCACCAGAAGGAGCGTGCCGGTATAGTCAACCAGTAGGGCTTCGAGCAGCTCAAGTGTCTCGATATCGAGATCGTTAGTCGGCTCATCTAGGACCAGAAGGTTTGCGGGTTGGGTAAACAGCTTTGCCAACAGTAAGCGGTTGCGCTCGCCGCCTGAGAGTACACTGGCGGGTGCGTGAATTTTATCAGGCGAGAAAAGAAATTCCTGCAGGTAGCCAACAACATGCTTCACTTGACCGTTTACGGTGATCTGGCTGCTGCCGCCGCCCACGTTATCGCGCAGTGATTGGTCTAAGTTGAGCGTGTCGCGCAGTTGATCAAAGTAGGCCACCTCTAGGTTGGTGCCTGTTTTTATGCTGCCCTCTGTGGGTTGCTGTTTGTTGAGCAGAAGTGAGAGCAGGGTTGTCTTGCCCACGCCGTTGGGGCCGATAATGGCTACTTTATCGCCACGGTTGATCTGTGCAGAGAAGTCGCTTACCACAGGGTCGTGGCTGTTTGGGTAGTGAAAGCTTACTTTTTTTGCAACGATGACCTGCTTGCCAGAAGGCGTGGCCACGTTGGTGCTCAGTTTTACGTTTCCTTGCGG
>JAYPBG010000363.1:1904-3743 GCA_038124075.1 Gammaproteobacteria bacterium | reverse complement strand
AATTATTATTAGGTGAGGCAGCTGCAACAGGCAGTGCGGCTTGTCTTTGTGGTTGATAGGTAGTCGCTGCGATAAACATTTTATATCTCCTGAATCTATCCCCCAATGATATCACAATCGGTCAAAATATAGCCAGTCAAAGCTGGCCAGAATACCTATATTTTCCAAATAGGCAAGGCATGTTAACATTCCCCCTATCACTCTTCCCTTTTCACTTCCCTTTACTTCCCTTACTTTTACTTAGCTAGGACACCCATATGACAACACCGACAAGCAAAACAACCACCCCCTCCTCCTTCGCAGCCCCCATCACCCAACTGCTGGTCGGCATACAAACCCTCTTTTCAGGCTTCTCTTTAGCGTTTGAAAAAGGGATGCGCGCCTATATTTTCATACCCATTCTCACCAATATACTGCTCTTCTCACTGATGACTTGGTTTATATTCAATCAGTTCAATCAATGGATCGAACAGACCACACTGGCCTGGACACTGCCAAACTGGCTATCACTGCTTCAACCCGCCATTGACTTTGTCCTGGGCGCCGCGGAGACCATCCTATGGATTCTGCTTGTCGTCACAATGTTGCTTTTTACCGGCTCCACCTTTACAGCCATCACCCACATCATTGCGGCCCCCTTTAATGGTTATTTAGCCGAACGCGCCGAAGCACGCCAACGGCCGCTCAACTACCCCTCGCAAACCACACCTCAACTGCTCAAACGCACACTGATACGTGAGCTGGTTAAATTAAAGTATTGGTTCTCTCGACTCATCGCACTCTTTTTTATTACGCTGTTTATGGGCTTTATACCCATCATTAATCTTGCTGCGCCCTTTCTCTGGTTTGCCTTTGGCTCTTGGATGATGGCCATCCAATACATTGATTTTCCAGCCGATAACAATGGCCTCGATTTTTCTACCACTCTAAAACGTCTACAGCAGCAGCGCTGGGCCGTGCTCGGGTTTGGCGCTGTTATTATGGGCGCAACCCTGCTCCCTCTCGTGAACCTTGTGATTGTACCCGTTGCCATATGCGCAGCAACCATATTGTGGGTCGACAGAGTGGATCAGGCACGCGAACCTATACCCAGCAACCTGAACAAGCATTGACCTTTCACCCAACTTGGTAATATAATGCGACTCAACGGTGGATAAGATTGATAATCCATCCACCAAGAGTGACACAAGAAAATTAACAAACCGTTAAAAAAAAAGACAAACCAATAACAATCTAAGTAACAATCTAAGGAATAACCCTATGAACGCCCTCAAAAGCTTAAACACTCTATTTCCTCAACAATTAAATACGCATAACATGCCATCTGGCGGACGCACAGATTCTCTACTTGATAAAATCTGCATCGGCCAATACAGCTTAAAAAACAGTAACGCTGTGCCCAAGCAACCTGTTTTGCTTTTAATGTCATCCGCATCTAATGAAACACCTCGATCACTTGCCTCATTAACAGCCACTCAAGCACCCGAAAAACTCAACACCCCTTCAGAAGCAATCATTATTGATGGCGAACGCTTTTATGATGCCGTTTCTGAATTAGACATCTCTGAGCTAAGTACACACACCATCGAAACCGACGAGTTAAACAAGCGCTTTAACCTCTCTCAAATTCAACAATCAGCCAATAATACCACTCAGCAATTCGATCATCTTGTTACGAGCACTGAACAATGCATGAAAAAGCAGAGCCTGATTAAAAACAGCGACCGCTTTATTCAAGCACATCACAACGTCCGTAATAATGCACAAGAGGTTTGCACCACCATCATAAACACCCTAACAGATATGTTCTGCCTAGAAGTCGATTATATAGAGCGCTGA
>JAYPBG010000363.1:496-1894 GCA_038124075.1 Gammaproteobacteria bacterium | reverse complement strand
CAATGAATACAGCACGCTCAAAACAGCAAAAAACGACCTTAAGGCGATTCATGAAAATATGGAGACCCTACAATCAGACTCACTGAGTCACGAAAATTACCTAGGCATTGCCATCGCCTCTGAAGCTGTAAAAACAACAAAAGCAACGCTTACTCTGATTAAACATATTCAGAATAAGCCAATGGTCAACTCAAAAGAACGAGACGCTGCGCTAAACGCTCTCAACAGCCAAGTCAACACCGTGATGGAAAATTTACGCACATTACCGAGCACCCTCGATAAGCTCTCTCTTACAGATAAAAATCATGCATTTCTTTCTGATCAAATAGGGGAGATCACAAGCAACGCGTATATCCAAGAGAGCGCAGACAAAGCCGTTGCATCACTCAAACAACACCTTGCGCCTTAACACGATAAATATAAAAGCTAAATAAAAACGCTCAATAAAAATCAAAGTAAACAAAGAGACGCACACAGGGCGAGGCGAAAAAATATACTGCAAAAACAGTTGACCTTTTGACGCCTCTCTCTTATGTTAATTCTATAAGCCAAACTTTATCGACCCATGATCTACCCAAGGCTTTGTTGAAAAACGTTATGAGAAAAGGAGTTTCATGATGATTGGATTAGTTGAAAAATTGGAGCCCGCAACGCTTTTGCGTATTCGTAATGCCGGTTTTATGCTCTTTTTAATCCCTCCCGGCCTTCTCGTCGCCGCCTACCTCCTTGGTGAGCATTACCAACAGCAAGACGTCTGGTCTTTCTTCGCTTTCTATTTTGTCTATATATTGATCCCAATCCTCGACTACATCATAGGCAAAGATACCACCAACCCCACCCCCGAAGAGAGCAAACGTTTAGAAAAGAGCCTCTACTTTCCAATATTGACTCTACTCTGCGTACCCATTCAAATTGCGTGCATCTTTTTCGCGGCCGACTATGTCATTGCCAGCTACTCAGCCGGCACCCTCTCCTGGATCGGTGTCGCCGGCTGGGTCCTATCAACGGGTATTGTCAGCAGTGTATTGGCCATTACGGTAGGCCATGAGCTGGTCCATAAAAACAGCACCCTTGAGCAGTGGGGCGGCGGCTTGCTCTATGCCTCGGTCTGTTATGGCGGCTTTAAAGTGGAGCATGTACGCGGCCATCATGTGAATGTCTCAACACCAGAAGATGCCTCCTCAGCGCGCTTCAATGAGAACACCTACGCGTTTGTCCTGCGTGCTATGGCAAAGAATACGAGAAATGCATTTAGACTGGAAGCGAAACGGCTGGCAAAGAAAAAGCTGCCCGCCTTTCACTGGCGAAATGAGCTGATCTGGTGGTATACGGTGACGCTGCTGCTGGCCACCTTAGCGACCGCCCTCTTTGGTCTGTTTGGGCTTATCTTCTTCCTTG
>JAYPBG010000363.1:0-486 GCA_038124075.1 Gammaproteobacteria bacterium | reverse complement strand
ACTATGGCCTGCACCGACGCAAACTGCCCAACGGCAAGTACGAGCGCACCACACGCAAGCACTCCTGGAACTCCAGCTACCTGCTCACCAACCTTTTTCTCTTCCAACTGCAACGTCACTCAGACCACCATGAGAACCCAAAACGTCGCTATCAAATATTGCGCCATTTTGATGAGAGCCCTCAACTGCCCGGCGGCTATGCGACCATGGTGCTGTTAGCCCTCTGCCCACCCCTCTGGAAAAAGGTCATCAACCCCATTGTGACCCAGTACTACGAGGGTGAAGAGGGGCAGCTCGCCTACTGAGGAGCTACCGGATGCCCTGCACGCTTAATCGCCTCTAGGGCTTCCGGCGGCATATAGTTCTCATCATGCTTTGCCAAGACTTCATCTGCGATCACAACACCCGCCTCATTAAGGCGGCCTGTAGCAACAATCCCCTGCCCCTCTCGAAAGAGATCGGGCAAAATCCCTCGAAATTGAACCT
>JAYPBG010000362.1:0-3762 GCA_038124075.1 Gammaproteobacteria bacterium | reverse complement strand
GTGTATGGGTAAAATTAAAAGAAGGTAGTCGAGCCGTGCTATTAACTCACAACAAGCATGTATTGGCCCCCGCAGAGACTCACCACCGATAATATTTATATAACGGCTTTTATAAATCACTTAATTCACATATGACTCAATTCATATTTAACTTAATAGAGCAACAGAAATGATATCATCCACCAGCATTCAGAAAACCCAGAACTACGATGCAAGCAGTTCTACAACGGTTCAACAAAATAAACCCGAAGGCTTGAAACAAATACCCAACTTATGGTCCAAAGTTGACCTTTCTAAGTGTGAACCTTATGGTTGCACCCTATCAAATGTAACATCCGACATGAGCATAACACGCTCTAAAAGCCGAATAATTAAAACTCAAAATATAGAGCCCGTCATTGATTTATCAAAGAATGCACTTAAATCAAAGCAGCAGGATCATATTGAACCCCAAACAACCGAACAAGAGAAGTTTGATACTGTATTTAATGATTTTTATGATCCTATGATCTCAGAAAAAGGCAGAGAAGATGCCAAGTCCGAGCTGATTAAATTGATGCTAAATTGTGAGTATGAACTTTTTTTCACAAGATTACCGGTGGAAACATTTAATAAATTTATCAAAAAACCTGGCTCTACGAACATCGAAACAATCTATAATTCAAGAAAAATGGGTGGGGCTTATAACCTCAGCAATGCCCCCCCTCATCATAAATTAAGCATTAAATCATTAATGATGTTTGGTGATCGGGCAGAGTTCTGGGGTGTAGTTAAGGCAGACGATAATAGAAGAAACCCATTCTTCAATCTTATTCGTGGTTTTTGTGGTCCAAAACCTGAAATAGAGGAACATCCTGCGGGTATCGGAGTAATGCACTGCTATTTAAACGATATGAATACTCCCCCTATTGTTCGTATTGGCCGCTTTGACTCTAAAGGGAGAATTCAGGGCCAGGGCATTGTTCGGGTTCCAAAACTAGGTGTGTTTGAAGGCACTTTTCGTGATGGATATCCACATGGGAAAGGTTGCCTTTATTATGAAAATGGTGACCGCTTTGAAGGAGGTTATGATCATGGTGTGAGCACAGGTTCTTCTAAGTTTACCTCAAACGAAGGAACCGAAACGAAATCCAAAGTTACGATCCACGGCATAATGAGCCATGTGACAACACGGGAATTAGATCCAAACCTAAAAGCAAGGATTCGTGCACATCAGGAGGAACCAACGGAAGAGCAGAAAATAAAAAATCTTCCATCATGCAATCTTGATGGCACGCTTGAGCTGGGTGGTGAAAAATACAAAAGAGTAGATGGCGGATATTTATCTTATAAGCATAGGTACCATTTATCCTATGCTAAAAAAAATTTCTTTGTGAGTGAATTGAAATCCATGTATGGAGACATAGAGAAGTCTTACAGATCCAAGTATGACGATAATAATTGCTTGCTAAGATCAGTTTATTATGGTGATGGTGAATTAGAAAACGTTGATCGAGGCAGTAATCGATATGGTAAGAAGAAGAAACAATCACCACCCATAAAATTAAATTAAAGACCACACGAGGTAAGCACACTATGCTATCTCTTAACACTGTCTCCCCACAAAAAACCATCGAGTCGAACTCTTCAAGCAACGATTTAGATAGTAATACTAACGTTCCAAATATATCTAAAGAGATGACAGCCCCTTCTCAAAGTTTCATGACCGGGGAGGAGAGCTTGCCGCATAAACAACGTCTTAATGATACAGAAGAATCAAATGCGCCTATACCCAGTGCCTCAGACAATCAAACGCATATATCAAAACCAAAAGAACAGAATACGATAGATCAAGAAGCACTTAACAGATTAAAACCGGCTGATCCAAATTATTTTTATGGGCGCTTTAATCTCTTCGTGGGTAAAATGTTATCTTTTCCTAACGAGAGCCTGTTTCAATCAAATATACTTTTAAATGATGACCAGAATTTAAGTGATGACCAGCCAGCTCGCCACGCGATCCTCCTCAGCAAGGAGTTACCTCAAGAACTGAAACTGTTAATTTCCGAGGCGTTTTTTGATCCCATATGGAATGCAACCAAAGAAACGGGTCCTATATTACAGGCTATAGCGCGCGATTTTTCAGATAAAGCCCGACTTAATTTGCCCCAACCGACCCATCAACTTGAACAGCAGTTAAATGTACTGGGTGCCAAAAACTTTCTGAAACTTCAACTGGCGTTACTTAACCATAAAGGCCCCTTCAATAGGGGTTCCATTGCTGCTTATCTACAGGATCGAAGAGTTGAAATCAAACAGAGCATAGCAGCAGGAGGTACGTGGCCTTTATTGAAAGACGAAGCCATTTACGATCTTGCATCATTTCTCAACCCCCAACCTCAATACAGTAACGGTGAACCTAGTAGCACTGACACGGTTAACGGACAGGAAGCAGCCACTTTTAGGATTTTATTGGCATTTTTAGCGCACCACGTTCAACCAGAAGAACTAGGCCTATCTCAGAATTGCAATCTGGATAAAAAGATTAATCGATTGATAGAGTTGACGGCTGAAGGACTATTGAAAAAGGGGGCTATCGACCGTTTTTTTGACCCTATGAGATTACCTCTAATGGCCACACTTTCAGATGTAGATTGTTTGGACATTCTATTTCTGAGGAAATTATTTATACAGCGTAGAGACGAGCTCTCCGAAAAACTTAACAAGCAGATCAACGTACTTAACCGTTTGGCAACGCTGGGAAGCACGGATTTAAAAGACAAAATAGAACATGAAACAAAACAGGGTAAATCTAAACTTTCTCAACATGCTCAAACGCTTGATGATATCTTTAGTCCACTGCTTAAATTAGCGAAATTCTTAGGTAACACTCAAGCCTCCTACCTGTTAGACATTGGTAATATTGCAATTAAAGAAGAAGACGATGATGATGATGACTATATTGGCAATATTTCGACCTTGACTGACCCTTTTGAAAAACTCACTGAAGCCGGTAAACTGGCGACTTTTCTCTCTTCTTTTAAGAAAATAGGCATACACGAGGCAGAAAGGCTTCAAGTATTATCCAATAAATTAGATCAAATTCGAGCAACAAGATATATCCACATGCTCGCTGCGAAGACCTTATGGTTCACGTACCACGTGCCGCCAGCAAATAAGGATGTAGACAACCATATCATTCCCCCAAATCAAAAAAATGAAATCATTGCTCTGCTTAATGCAATCCAAACCAATCCCGTTACACAACCTTCTAATCAAGCACAATTAACCCACACGGTATTGAACGCGATACCAAGTACAGCGACCGTTCAAGACGCCTTACTCAAACATTTTCAAGATCAATTTAATGGCGCCCTACGTGATTTAGTTAATAGGTATAAACTAAAGGTTCCTGGCTGTTCTTTGCTGCGCCCTATGGTGGAGTCGTTGGTTCAAAAACAGTGTAATAAAGTGGAGCAAGATCTCAAACAATTCTGGGTCAACAATCTTAGTGATCACAAATTAAATGCATGTGAGAATCTCAATATAGAGCGTTTTATCAAAATATCACGGAAAGGTCCGGAAAAAATTGTCATGACGCAACTTAAAGAGGAAATAGAATCATATGATGGCAATAGAGACATTATCGATTTTATATGCATAGCAATTACCGCTCAAACAGGTTTCGCTAAAACAATGCCTATAGATGTTGAAAGATTTGACGAGCGCTATATGAAACTACAGGAGGTCGAGACGGCTCTTCGGAATGGCCGTGACCAATGC
>JAYPBG010000361.1:0-3783 GCA_038124075.1 Gammaproteobacteria bacterium | reverse complement strand
TTTTAAAACGGCCCTCCCAAAATCGACCTGTACAGCTGTCCTCTTTGTTTGCCTGCCTGGCGATGGTTTCATTCATACAGCGCATGAACCAGCTGATATCGGTGAGACGTTTGCGCCAAATGGGAAGGAGAACGTTAAGCATTGCGCTTTCTTCATCGCCAAGCGGTATGCCATTGACCCATTCTGCAATAAAGGCAGGACCTTTGAAAATAGAGGTCCATCGTTGAGCGACCTCCTTTTCACTCCACGCTTTCGCTTTTTGATCATTTATATGCAGAACGACGTGATAATGGTTGGACATGATGGCGTAAGCGCAGACATCGATGGCGAAAACGGAGGCAAGCTGTTGGAGGCGCTCAACGGTTCACTGTTTTCTGTGATCGTAGTTTTTACCTGTGAGTGGGTCGTCGCCACACAGGTAGGCTCTGCGAACGCAGCGCACCATACAGTGGTAGAAGGGTGTTGATTCTACGGCGATGAGTTCTTTACGGGCTCGGGTCATATTACTGCTCTGAGTGTTTAGGGTTGAGGGTGAGGGATGATAAGTGGGTTTCAGGTGGTAGTCAATAATTTTATGGGTGTCCTTTAGGCTTTGCTGTCCTTTAGGCTCTTTGATTTTTTAGGCTCTTTTTTAGGCTCTTTTCTTAGGCTTTTTTACTGAGGGCTATTTCATCGCTTGCATCATGGCGGCTTTCTGTTTTCGGGTTAGTTTTCCGCTCCGTCTGGATTCAGGTTCTGGTGCCATGCGCCAGAAGATGAATGCAATCAGCCAGACAGGGGCGATCCAATAGAGCTCAGAAGTGGCTTTGTGGGGGTCGTAAGGCATGGATATGGGGAGCAGGGTGCCCAAGGGCGTTGCGTTTAATAGGATCAGTAGAAAACGGTGTAAAATCATAACCCAGAGTGTTAGGGTCATCAGCGCATAGAGTTTTCGTTTTAAATATCTCATAATCGGACTTTGGGTCTAAAATGGGTGTGTTGTTAAGTATAGTTGGGTAGTCGTATAACGCATAGGTCGATAAGCAGTCATCAGAAACAGTAGGGTTCGGTGAATATGGATAGGGCAGTAGAAAATAGAGTACATGTAAAGCAAGTTGCCATTGTTGGCGGTACGCATGGCAATGAAGTGACAGGGGTCTCGATCGTGAAGCATTGGCAGCGAAGTGAGGCACAGTTTGAGCGCTTTTCAACGCTGAATGTGGTGACGCATCTGGCCAACCTTAAAGCCATTGCGGAGAATAGGCGCTATTTGGATCGTGATTTAAACCGCTGCTTTCAATTCTCGGAGTTGGATGATGGTAAGCGAGTGCTGTATGAGGAGTGTCGGGCTAAAGCGTTGGATCAGCTGTTTGGGCGGCGTGCTGAGCAGCGTGCTGATTTTGTGATTGATCTGCATACAACCACCAGCAATATGGGCAGCAGCATTGTTATTACTGAACGCGACCCTTTGACCTACTCATTGGCGGCGTATTTGAGCCATGTTGTGCCCGATCTAAAGGTCTATTACAAAGAGGTTAACCAGTCTGAGAGCCCTTATCTTTTTTCGTTGGGGCGCTTAGGCGGTGTGCTGATTGAGATAGGTCCGACGCCACAGGGTGTTTTACGATTTGATGTGTATCAGAAAACCTTAACGTTGATTGAGGAGACGCTTCTGTTTCTGGAAAAATGGAATCAAAGCGATCTGCCGGAGCTGCCTGACGCCATTCCAGCGTATCAGTTTATTGAAAGCCTCTTGCTGCCCAGAACGCCTGAAGGTGAGTTAAACGGCATGATCCATGAGCATATTCAGGATCGGGATGTTCACCCCTTGAAAAGGGGTGAGCCTATTTTCCGTCTGCTCAGTGGTGAAACGGTTCTGTTTGAGCCTGACAGTGATGAGACATTTTATCCCGTATTTGTGAATGAGGCCGCCTATTATGATCAGCTCAAAGGGTTGTCGTTGATGAAGGGGATTGAGCTCTCTTCGACTTAAGCCTTCTTTGACAGGTCTTCTACGGTTTAGGCACGGTTCACCGCTTACGTGCCAAGGTAATGCCGTCCGCTATTGGCACCATCGATAGATCGACGCTGTTATCTTGGTGTACGTGCTGGTTAAATTGTCGGATCGCCTCTGTCTCTTCGTCTGTGATGGTTGGGTCGATGACCTTGCCGCTCCAAAGGACATTATCGATGGCGATTAAACCACCAGGTCGCAGCAGCGTTTTGGCCTGCTCATAATAGTGGGTATACCGCGCCTTGTCGGCATCGATAAACACAAAGTCGAACGGATCTTGGTGCTCGGCGATCAATCGGTCGAGGGTCTCTGAGGCGTCACCCAGACGCAGCTCAATGATCTGACTCAGCCCGGCCTCTTTCCAATAGCGTTGGGCTATTGAGGTCCAGGTTTCATTGATATCGCAGCAGATTAACTGACCGTTTTCTGGCAGTGCACGGCCGACGGCGATTGCACTGTAGCCGGTATAGGTGCCTATTTCAATGGCGCGCGTTGCGCCCATCAGTTTAATCAGTAAGCTCATGAACTGCCCCTGCTCAGGGGCAATCTGCATCGATGCGTTGGGCAGTTTCGCGGTTTCCTCTCTCAGTGCGCTGAGCAGCGAATCTTCTCGGAGTGTGTTTTCAATAATGTAATCACTTAATTGGCTTAGATCCAGTTTGGTTTGGTTGGTCATTGCGCAAGCGTTCCTCTTAAATGTCGAAGTTTATCAAGGCTCATAAAGATAACAAACAGGGCGAGTAATGAAAACAGATGAGGCTTTGGTGGATATTTTCAGTGTAAAAATGTAAAAGTAGGCGGGTCAACAAGGAGGCAGTGGCTCATTTGAGCAGTTAATAAAAAAACGTCACTTTTGTCGGCTTATCAAGAGGGTACGGATATTGAGGCACGATCGAACATGTTGGTTGCCTCCACCATGTTGATTGCCTCCACCATGGGGGCGACCGCATTTCAAAAAGGGTTGGGTGCCATGCATGCATTGGCGCACCCGTTGGGTGCCCTTTATGATGCGCACCACGGATTGCTGAATGCGATCTTGATGCCGTATGTGTTAAAGGCGAATTACTCTAACATTAAAGATAAACTCTCTGATCTGTGTCGTTATCTCTCCATCGAAAAAGGAGCAGAGGGTTTTATAGAGTGGGTTCTTCAGATGCGTGCTGATTTAGATATTCCGCATACACTTAGGTCGATAGGTCTAGATGATGAACAAGCGGCTAAGATAGCGCAGATGGCCATTGAAGACCCTTCGTCAGCAACGAACCCTACGCCTCTTTCTGTGCGCGAGTATGAGACACTCTTTAGGTCTGCGTTTGAAGGAGCGCTTTAGCATAGCGGTATTTACAATAAATATGTTAGCCGTCTGTCCAGTGGCTGTATGTAAAGAAAATTAAAGATCATTGGGAAAGAGTATGTTTGCGGCTAGCTCTGCACGTGTACGCGCCGCAAGCAATTTCTGTGCACGTGTGCTGTCAGATTCTCCCAATAGGCACTGCTTTAAAGCAGGTGGAAGCTTTCTGTTAAATCGGGATATTTGTTGGGTATAGGTAATAAAGTCTTCGATGTCTGTCTCAATTTGATCGAGTTGAGGTGTGATGGTGTCGCCAAACAGAGCAGAGGTGATGCGTGTTTGTATGCTCTTCTTATCTTCGATCAGTAATTGGGCTTTTAAAATATCTATTTTGTTTTTGTTTATGGCGGATTTTAAAGATGTATTACACTTGGTGAAAGCAAAAATGATTTCCATTGCCTGGTTGGTTGCTTCGCGGTTTCAACTCCGAAGTGCAACA
>JAYPBG010000360.1:1467-3821 GCA_038124075.1 Gammaproteobacteria bacterium | reverse complement strand
GAGTATGAGTCAAGGCTGTTTTAAAGGGAGGGGGTAACCCTCCCTTGATCAGCTTAGATCAGCTTATTGAATGGTTTCGATTCTTGTATCGACACGCCGATTTTTTGCTCGGCCTTCTTTTGTGGTGTTGGTGGCAACGGGGCGGGATTCACCATAACCCACGACTTTTACTCGGCTAGGGTCAATACCAAATTGCTCAATCAACACTTTTTGAACGGCTTCGGCGCGTTGCTCTGAGAGTGTGTTGTTGGACGTTGCATCACCGGTGCTGTCAGTATGGCCTTCGAGAATGGCGATGGTATTATTGTAGCGCTGCATAAACGTGGCCAGTGCTTCAAGGTCGCTGTAATAAGCTTGGCGCATTTCAGCAGAGCCCAGCTCGAAAATCAGATCAGAGATGCTGGGTGCAATATCGCTTAAACGAACGGCGCAGCCCTCTTGGTCAACCAGAGCGCCTGAGTCGGTGCCTAAGCAGCGGTCCTGATAGTCGGCGATGCCATCTTTATCAAGATCTTGTGGGCAGCCTAAGTTGTCCACGTTGATGCCTGCCGGCGTTTGGGTGCATTGATCTTGGTAATCGGCAATGCCATCGAGATCGCTGTCGAGTGCGCAGCCTTGGGTGTCGACGGTGATGTTTGCCGGTGTGCTGGTGCACTGATCTTGCGCATCCAGGATGCCGTCTCCGTCGCTGTCCAGTGTCTCTGTATCCGCTTGGCTGATCTCAAAGTCGGGTGTTGAGGTGGCGGATTCGCTGGATGCGCCAAACAGGTAAGAGAGTGCAAGGGTGGCTACACCAGAGGTGGTCTCATTGTCTTGACTGTTGACGGCGCGTAGGTCGGCGCGCATCGCGAGTGCGTTCCCAAAAGCATACTTAATACCGCCCCCTATGTTTAACAGCGTTTCATCGAATGTTAATGAGTCTATTTTCAGCTCACCTTCGCCTGCACCGATTGCAAGGTAGGGGCGCAGCCGTTGTCCAGGGTTAAAGTAGTAGAGTGCATCAATGTGCGCGTAGCGCCAGTCCATATCGCGAGCGGAGGCTATGTCTTTCTCTTCGGTATCGGACTCACCGTAGGAGGCTTCGACAGCAATATTGTTAGAGAAGAGGTACTGCAGCCCTAGGCTAACAAAACCTTCATCTTCCAGATCAAGCTCATCGTCAAACTTATAAAAGCCAATTCCGGGTGTGATAGAGAAACCGGTATCATCGGCGACGGCTTGAGTGATGGATCCGGTGGAGATGAGGGCAAGCCCTGTTGTGAGACAGGTGGTGAATATGGATGATCTCTTCATAGTAAGCACCTTCTTAGTGTTGATTGATTGGGCCAAAGAGTCAGTATATGGCCAGAAAAAAAAAGTACAAGGTGTTTGATGTACTTAAACGATATTCTCGGCTTCCAGTTTGCTGAGCTCTGAGGGTGACACGCCGAGGAGATCAATATACACCTCTGTGTTGCTTGATCCAAGGTCTGGCCCAGGCCACTGTGTGGATCCGGGGGTAGCCGATAACTTGGGCGTGATGGCGGGTATCGTTAAAGGCTCTCCGTTTATTGAGACCTGCTCAAACACGTCGCGTGCCTGGAAGTGCGGGTCCTCCATCATATCTTTAACGTTGTAGATGGGGCCGGCAGGCACCCTGGCCTCTTCGAGCAGAGAGACGACCTCTTGGCTGGCGTGTGATTGGGTCCATTCGGTTAGAGCTTGATCAATCAGTGCCTCATGCTCAACGCGGCCTGGGTTGTGTTGTAATCGAGCATCATTGGCCAAGTCGCTTCGATCGGCTGCCACCATAAGTCGTTTAAAAATTGAGTCACCATTGCCGCCGATGACAACATATCGCCCATCTTTGCATCGATAGGTGTTGGTGGGAACAATACCGGTAACGGTTGTTCCAGAGGGTTCTCGGATGATGCCCGCACCGCTGTATTCGGGTACCATGGCCTCCATAAGATTAAAGATCGATTCATAGAGTGCAACGTCGACCACCTGCCCAGCCCCACCTTTGTGTCGAGCGAGCAGCGCCATGGTGATGCCAAGTGCTGCATGCAGGCCGGCCAGCGAGTCTCCAATGCTTAAGTTTGGGCGGACGGGTGCTTGCCCAGGAAAGCCGTTGACGTAGCGAAAGCCACTGATGCCCTCGGTAACAGAGGCGTATCCAGGTTTGTGTGCATAGGGGCCGGTTTGGCCATAGCCTGAGATGCGCGTGTAGACCAGTTCTGGGTGGCTTTCTTTGAACTGTTCTGGGCCCAGGCCCCACTGCTCCATGGTGCCGGGTCGGAAATTTTCAATGATTACATCCGCTTTATGAATCAGCTGTTTTGCCAGTTCACGCCCTTTGGCTGATTTGAGGTCCA
>JAYPBG010000360.1:0-1457 GCA_038124075.1 Gammaproteobacteria bacterium | reverse complement strand
GTCCAGGGTGATGCATCTTTTGTTGCGACCTAAGCTGCGCCACCATAGAGAGGTGCCATCTTTGACCTCTCGCCACTGCCGAATCGGGTCGCCGCTGTGGGGGGGTTCAATTTTGATGACGGTTGCACCAAAGTAGGCGAGCAGTGTGCCTGCAAAGGGGCCGGCTAACAGTTGGCCAAACTCAATGACAGTGATGCCGTGCAGTGGGCCCTTATGTTGAGAGGGTAGAGCGTCTTTTGTTGGCATATCGAATTCCAGAGGGTTAACCCAGTGAGTCATGGTGGGCGGTCAGCAATTGGCCGTCCAATATAAAAAAACGTGCTATTTGCATTGTCTTAATAGAGCAAACAAGACTTGGACATACGATCAGTCTCGAATTACAATCGATAAAGAAAGTTGGTCGTATTTTGATCTCTTTTGTCAGCCTTGGGCAAACAAGGCGATAGCTAAGACTATAACGCACCTGGAGGTGGCCGTTAAAGGGGGGCGTGACGGTTTTGTTGATGAGAAAATGTGGTTTCTGGTCAAGTGATGTTCTGATTAATCTGTGGCTGCGTGCAGCGTAAAGAGGCTCTCTATTTGTATGTGCGCTGGGTGGGTGCGGACCGCAGGGGGAGAATAGGAAAATGTTAAATGAACGCAGTATTGAGCGAGAGGCGTTGATCTACCACTTACGTGTTTTTGATATAGCGTCAGACCAAGTGATTGGTTATGTTGATGATATTAATACTGAGGGTGTAAAGTTGCTGTCGGAAGAGCCGATTCCGCCAAATAAAATTTCACGTTACCGGATGGAGCTGCCAAAGTTTTATGAGGGGAAAAACAGTGTAGAATTTATGGCGGTGACGACCTGGTCTGAAGGGAATAGGTCGAGTGATGGCTTTTGTGATTGTGGTGTGAAGTTTTTAAATTTGGACCCAGTAGAGCGAGAGCGGATTTCGCAACTGATTGGTGGCTATCATATTTAGCTGTTATTTTGGTGGGCGTTTTGGGGTTTTTAAGTATGTACAGTTTACGACGGTATAAACGTATACCTTTGCGAGACTCCTTTAGAGTGTTGGATCGTAAGGGTGATCATCTTGTTGGGTATATGTCAAATATATCCATTAATGGTGCTCAGCTTGTCAGTGCTAAGCCTTTCGACCGGTTGACAGACTATCGGCTCTTTATTGAGCTGCCGTGGCAGCTGTCGCACAATATTGATTTTCAAGTGAGCGCGAACATCGTCTGGATCTCTCCAGATAAGCCTACCCATCTCTATGATGCGGGGTTTCAGTTTGGTGGATTAAATGTGCACGAAAAACGTGTTATTTATGACTTAATTGCTCAATACGGTATGGATGACTATCGTGGTTTGGATCGTGCGGGCACGGTCTTGCATTAAGTCTGTTTTATCAAAGTAATATAGTCGCTGGCGCGAAATAGATTGCTCAAATTCACGCCGCCTTCTTGTGTTC
>JAYPBG010000359.1:0-3824 GCA_038124075.1 Gammaproteobacteria bacterium | reverse complement strand
CAAGGTAGCGACCTCACCTTCAAGCGCCAAGCGTTTGGCCAGCCCAAGATCAACCGCTTGAAAGCCAAGCACCTCTTGAGTATCCGGGTCAATATAAGGCTCTCCTTTGCGGTAGACGCCATAGGCCGTAATGTTGTCGTCAAACGAGCCCCGAGCATAAAATTTATCGCCCACCCCCATCAAAATATGTTTCTCACCGCCTGCTATGACATAGGCCGCCTCATTTAAGGTGCTCTTTTCCACCACCCGGTTATTAACCAAAAAGCTCTGAACCGCCTCCAGTGGTATGGTAGGAATCACCGTATCAAGTGGCGTTATACGCATTCTAGGGCTTAGCTTTATGGTCCCATCAGACTGCACAGACTTTCCAGAGCGATCCAGCACCAACTTCGGTTTGCCATCGATATAGACCAACCGAATGTTATCGCCTGGATAGATCAAATGAGGGTTCTCAACCTGTTTGTTAACATGCCATATTTCTGGCCAACGCCATGGATCTTTTAAAAACATCTCAGCAATGCCCCACAGGGTATCACCTTTTTTCACGGTGTGCTCTTGAGGGTGGTCATCATTCCAAGGATCCGCGGCAAAGAGCGGACCCGCAAGCAAGCAGATACTCAGCATGAGCACTTTAAATCTTATTTTCATATTCATTCCTTTCTCTCTATTAGGCCTATACCCAAACCCACTGGTCAAGCCTACCCAGCCTACCGTTTCATCTGTTTTATTTACCTATTTATGTGATGCCCACCATGTTCACAGCCGTC
Organism: Gammaproteobacteria bacterium; assembly: GCA_038124075.1. GTDB lineage: Bacteria > Pseudomonadota > Gammaproteobacteria > Pseudomonadales > JAYPBG01 > JAYPBG01. The sequence goes on along the minus strand of JAYPBG010000359.1, from coordinate 3,057 downwards.
TACGTCGGGCGTTACTCCATAATAACACTCTGGCAACATAGATATGTTGATATTTTGTATATTATTCATACAAAACATGCCTCTCTACCCACATGCTACACCCTTTAACTATAGCGCAACTAGAAAAACCAAAATAAAGAACCATGAAAGTCTCAAAGAAAAGAGGCGTTCAAATTCGCCAAGCCGAACCAAAAGGCAGTATACTACTAGAAGAGATCCAACCGTTTGCTTGGAGCGCAACATTCACCCACCTAAACGATACACCTATTATTCTGATGGCTATTTTAAATATTTTAACCTTCCCAGATAAACGACTGCGCACGGTGGCTCAACCTGTAGAGCAGGTTGACGACAACATCAAAACGTTGATTGAAGATATGTTAGAAACCATGTATGCCGCACCCGGTATAGGCCTAGCGGCCACGCAGGTCAATGTTCACAAAAGGATTTTAGTCTTAGATGTCAGCGAAGATCATAATGAACCCATGGTCTTTATCAACCCAACGATTAAAGCACATGAAGGTGAGCAAGCTTATGAAGAGGGTTGCCTGTCTGTCCCCGGCTATTATGAATCGATTGACCGATTTCAAAGCATTACCGTCTCTGCACTCGATCGTGAAGGAGAGCCCTTCGAGCTACAGTGTGATGGCCTTATGTCTGTCTGCATTCAACATGAAATTGACCACCTAGAGGGTAAACTCTTTGTAGACTACCTATCCAATCTTAAGAAACAGCGTATTAAGAAAAAACTTCTAAAAGCAGCGCCCTAACAGCGCGCCCTATACCTCTTTCTTTACCATCGAGCTATAAACAAGAGAAGCAACCCAAATAAACTCATTGAGACGTTATGAATATTATCTTTGCAGGCACACCCCACTTTGCTGCAACACACCTGGCAACACTGCTCGAGAAACAGTTCAATGTCGTGGCCGTCTATACTCAACCAGACAGGCCCGCCGGGCGAGGCCGAAGTGTCCAGATGAGTGAAGTCAAGCAAACCGCGCTTTCTGCCAACATCCCTTGCTACCAACCCCTATCACTCAAATCAGAAGAAACCGTAGAGCAACTGCGCAGCCATCGCGCAGATATTATGGTGGTTGTCGCGTATGGTTTAATCCTACCCGAGTCTGTTCTCGGCAGCTTTACATATGGCTGCATTAACGTACATGCCTCTCTGCTCCCTCGTTGGCGTGGTGCCGCACCCATTCAACGAGCCATCGCCGCAGGCGATACTGAAACAGGCATTACCATCATGCAGATGGATGCTGGCTTAGATACCGGCGACATGTTAATAACACGGTCGACACCCATTTCAACAGAGACAACGGGGGCCCACCTGCATGATACACTGGCCGATCAAGGTGCAAAACTGTTGATTGAAGCGCTGACGGAGATGGCATCTGGCACCCTCAAAGCGGTCCCCCAAGATCACTCACTCGCCACCTACGCAGACAAGCTGAGCAAAAAAGAGGCTGAAATAACGTGGTCAAAGCCTGCTTACGATCTGCATAATCTCATTCGGGCCTTTAACTCATGGCCTGTTGCATATACAACCATTAAAAATGATCGTTTAAGGGTCTGGAGCAGCCGCATTGGAAAGCCCGAAACGAAAAACGCGCCAGGTGAAATTCTTTCTATTGATAAATCAGGCATAGAAATCGCTACCGGTAAAGGGACACTCTACCTTACAGAGCTTCAACTGCCCGGTGCGAAACGTCTCTCTTGTCAAGCACTGCTCAATGCCCACTACGCCTGGCTCACCCCCGGCTTCCAGCTTGGTCAGTGATCGATGCAAACATCCACCTCAAAAAAAACCATCCGATACCTGGCCTGCAAAGCCGTTGAGCCCATTTTAAACGATTCTGAAAAAAGCCCATCACTGGACAATCAGATCGCAAAATACACACCTAAGATTATCAAACCTGAAGATCAGAGCCTTTTTAAACGCTTCTGTTACGACCTTTGCCGCTGGCACCTCAAATTAACCGCATTAAGTCAGCTACTGCTCGACAAGCCCCTAAAGAAAAAAGATTTTGATCTGCAATTAGCATTGAATATTGGCCTACTGCAACTGCTTATCTTGGAGATGCCCCCCCATGCAGCCATCAAAGAGAGTGTCGATATTGCAAAAATGGTTCGCAAACCTTGGGCTGCGGGCTTGATCAACGCTGTCCTCAGAAAAGCTCAGCGCCGTGAGCGCCTCAATTTAGAAAAAGAGATTGCAGAACATCTCTACTCGCTCTCATCACACCCCGCCTGGCTGGTCGACATACTGCGCAGAGATTGGCCAAATCACTACAGAGAGATTTTAAGCGCGAACAACATACCGGGTCCATTAACCTTACGCCTCAATCTAAGCCGCTTTAGCCGACCTTACTATCTCGAGCTGTTAAAACACCAAGCCATGCATGCTCATCCAACACCACTGTCACCCTACGGCATCACATTAGAAAAGCACTGCTGCGTTGACAACATTCCTCACTTCAACGATGGCACGGTTTCCGTACAAGATGAGGCCGCACAGTTGGCAGGCCACATCCTTGATATTCAAAATCACCACACCGTCCTCGACGCCTGCGCAGCACCCGGTGGCAAAAGCGCCCACCTGTTTGAGCTCGCACCCAATGCAACGCTGCTGGTGAATGATATCAGTTCATCTCGACTGCAAAGGGTTGTGGATAACTTTATTCGATTGGGGATAAGTACGCAGATATCCAATCAAGACCTTCGGGCTATGCAAGAGTACAGCGAACACTTTGATCGTATTTTGCTCGATGCGCCCTGTTCTGGCACCGGTGTTATTCGGCGCCACCCCGATATAAAGTGGCTGCGCAGGGAGAGCGACATTCAACAGTTAAGTGCGCAGCAATACACACTGCTCGAACACGCATGGCAACTGCTGAAGCCCGGTGGGCGCATACTTTACTGCACCTGCTCAGTGTTGCATCAAGAGAATGAAGCCGTTATAGCGCGTTTTACAAACACCACAAAATCGGCAAAGCAGCTGCCCATCACGCTTGAAGGTGGCATCAGCACACAAAACGGTCAATATCTACT
>JAYPBG010000358.1:0-3837 GCA_038124075.1 Gammaproteobacteria bacterium | reverse complement strand
GGTTTGCTCTGATGTTTTTCTATCTGAAAGTGATTGCAGCAGTTTGCTTGCGGTTGTACGTTTGTCGCCTGGTGTTCCGCTCAATTCGTGGTAATAATCTGATATAGCAAACGCCAGCTGTGGAAGCCAGTTCTGTTGGGGATTGTACCAGAAATCGAAGAATTTAAATCGGTCTGTATAGTAATACTCAGGTTCGACGCTCACCTTGTCATCAATGCTGAGAAATTCGAACTGTGTGGTAAGAATAACGTTGTTGCCAAACAGTTGTGTTAGCATTTTTTGAGCTGTTTGCTCTATTTTTCCGCTGCCTTTTAGGCCGTAAAACAGGTGTTTCATTAGGGGGCTTCTCCTAGATTATCTGGATGGCTCCAAAGTGTTGTGAAAAGAGCACGCATGAGGTGTCTTAAAAAGCACATTGAGCCAGTTATATCGGTCTCTTGTTCTCGCTTGTTGTTATTCATCATGGTTTGTATATATTTTGATCTATTCTAAATGAAATAAAACAAAAAAGTAACTCATTGTCCTTATTAAATTGAAATTAAATCGGTATAGTAGGCGCTAGAAAGTAGTAGGTCGTAGAAATAGGGTAGACCCATGCCTTATGTGAGCAATAAGTGACAGATGAGTAACAGACTATTAGTGGCGTAAATGATCTGAATAGGATCTATTTTGCCGTTTATATAGACTCAATAGTGTGCGAATAAATAGTGTACTAATAAAAGCAAGCACTTCTCGTAAAATGAGTGGTTTCAGTTTTAGACCCTATGTTCACCCTGGTTATATGAGCGATCTCTTTAACGTTTATAGAGGATAGGAGCTGAAAACAGCAATGCCTAAAAGAGATGAGCCCGAGTTGAAGCGTAACGCTGGGAAATTCGCTGATTCAGAGCCTGTCGGCCCTCGCTATGAAAACCAGACCGGTGGTCACCCCTTAAGTGATGGCGATATACCTCTGTTTAGTGAGTTGAATGCTGATCTGGAAGAATACAGCTATGCTATAGAGAGCGAGCAAAATAATAAGTTAGAGCGCAGTGATGGTCAAATATTAAACAGTACCGATGGAGAGGTCCCTGAGCCTAGCGGCTTAATTAATCTGAAACCTATCTGTTCGGTAGAGGAGGCGGTTGAGCCTGAAAATGCAGGAAAGGCTCGGTCGAAGTCATATTATTTTAGCATTAAGCGTAGTCCAGCTGCTGAAAAGAGAGAAGATAAAAGCTTGGGTAAAAGGCCTGAAAGAGGCTTAGGGCACCCCAGCGAATACATTAAGAGAGTGGATAATATTAATATGCCAGTAGTTAAGATCGTCAAACAGAGTGGTAAAACGTATAGGTTTGAAGATTTCCCCATCTCTATGGGTAGGAGTAAGGCGTGTGAAGTGCCGGTCGGAGGGCGTGGTGTATCCCGTCGGCATGCGCAGCTTGATTTCAATGAAGAGACGCGTGAATTCATTATTACTGATCTTAAGAGCCTCAATGGCATAAAAGTTAACGATGAGAAAGTCCTTGAGGTTGCCCTTCGTCAAGGTGATAGCATTCAGATCGGTGAGGCTGAGCTCACCTTCTACTTTGAAGAGGGCAGCGAAGATGAGCCCACCCCGGCCGGGATGCCTGGTGTTGGCTATGAGGCGGACAGTTATCAGGCTGATAACCCCCCCAGTGAGCCACAGAGTGATGAGCATGAGAGGGATGAGGATGCTCATACTGTCAGTGTTGAAAGTGCGGGGGTTGACGATGCGGGGATTGACAGTGACATCGACAACCTGGATGAGCTGTTGAATGGCACTGATTTTGATGATGATTTGATTGATGAAAGCTTAAAAAACGACCTTCTTCAAGCTGAGAGTGGACCGGTTAACGCGTTAGAAGAGGCGGAAGAGGATGATTTCAATAATAAGGATGACAACCGTGTGATGGCAGGGTTTCTGGCTGTCACGGCTGTTGCCTTATTCTTTGCGGCGTGCTTCTTTGCCTATCAGCTTTTCCTAGCCGAGCCTGAGCCGATTCAGGTTGTTGCTGTAGACGAGATAAACGCTGCCGAATCAGAGCCAGAGCCTGATGGACTTTTAAACCAAGCCCCTACTGATGAGGAGGAGGCTGCTAGGGTGGCTCAATCGATTGAAAGTATGGATGAAGTACAACTCATTGACGAGGGTGCTGGAAGTGGTGAGATGGAGGGCGATCAAGGCTCTGATCACGTTTTTGGCCAAGAGATAGAGGAAAAGGTGCCGTCTGAGACCGATCTGGACAGTAGCGAATCCCCTGGTGAGCGCTTAGGGGCGGTAGAAAAAGGGCATAAAGGGCATATAGACACTGAGAGCCCTCAAGAGCCCAAGCTTGCCAACCATCTGCTTGTGATACCCCGTAAGGTGGGAGAGGGCGGGGTTCAGCAGAGTGTTGTTGCACCTGCAGAAGGGGCGGCTCCGCATGCTGAGCAGCCCGTAAAGGATGATTCATCTTGGAAGGCGCGTAGGTTGCTTGGTGAAGCCGACAAGATGTTTCAAACAGGTTATGGCCGTAAGCTTTTAACCCAGCTCAAAAGCCTCAAAGAGCAGCCGACGATTGGGGCGCCCTTGAAAGAGGAGCTCGACAGCACTTACAGCAAAATAAAGGGGCTTGTGAACCGTTATTCGGAAGGATTGAAGGCTTATGAGTCAGGGGATAAATCCGGTGCCTTCTCTACATGGGCTGACTTCATGAAAGAGGAGCGAGGCCATTATGGCGGTAATACCAGCTACTATTCAAAGCAGGTGAACGAGAAAGTAGTTACAGAGTATATGGCCCGCGCTAAACGTGCGACGGAGTCAGGTGATTATCATCACGCTTATGGTTTGTGGGAGAAGGCTGCTAAAATAGATGAGACCGGCGTGGTGCAGGATGAGCTGAATCGAGTGCACCAAGAGGTGGAGGCGCTCTACAATGAAGGGCTACGACTGGAGGGGGCCAATCTCAATAATGCTTTGAGTGCGTGGAGTGAAATCTTACGGCGTGTGCCTCAGGGCCATGAGTTCCATACGAAAGCCTCAAGCAAGCTCTCTTGGTATGATCAGTGGCGTAAGTGATGTTTACATCGTTTTTACATTGTTTTTAGATATGGGATGGAGATTGTGGTGTCTAAGATGAGTGCTGTTTCAATGCGCAGTGTGCTTGCTGTCTGCTCAATAATGCTGATCCTTTCAGGGTGTTCGACGTTGAGTAAAGATCGATTTGGAAAGGAGAGCAGCCGTGAATTAATGGAGAAAGCCAGCAGTGCCCTTGAAGAGGCCGATAGGCATTACCGAGCGGGTAACTTAGATACAGCGGAAGCGCTCTACCTTGATATTGTAAAAGAGGATCAAAACAGTGCAGATGCGCTCTATAGATTGGGTAATATTTCGTTTAAGCGAGGGGATTACCAAGCGGCCAGTGGTTATTTCTCACGCTCGATTGATAGTTTACCGCGTAATGCCAAAGCGCACTACAATTTAGCGGTTACCTATCTTACGTTGGCTGAACAGCACTTCAAATATTATGCTGCTACGGTACCTGAGGGGACGGGTATTGAAAATGTATCGGATATCTTGGCGGATATTTATGAATTTGCTAGTTTTCGGGGCAAAGATGGGCAATCCCAGCAGCAAGGTGGTACAGGGGGCTCCTCAAACGGTTCAGCCGATGGGGCTTTAGATGCACTGGAGTCGCTTGCGGATGAGTTTCAGTAGATAGAAAGAGTGGTCGTTACTGTTGGGTACTGCGAGGTAGAAAACGAGTACTGTCATAACAAATTTTCTCCCAAATGTTGAACTCGCAGACGTTCTCTCGTGCCCAGTCATGCAGTCGTGTAAGTTTGTGGTTTACACGG
>JAYPBG010000357.1:0-3846 GCA_038124075.1 Gammaproteobacteria bacterium | reverse complement strand
GCTTTAACCTCTTTGTCGATGGCTTTGATCTCATCCGTCGTCGCGATACCCTCGGCGACCATGTCCGCTTTATCAATGACCAGTGGATCCATCGCCTCTCTGGCCCAGCGCATCTCCTCTTTACGGCCGCGTTCATGCTGAGGGTCTGCCGGTGAGTGCCCTTGGAAACGGTAGGTGTGGATCTGCAGAATAGCGGGGCCTTTTTCGCGCACATAGTCGGTGACGGCGCGTCCAGCGCGGAGCGTGTCATGAGGGTTTTGCCCGTCGACTTTGAGGCCGGGTATACCGTAGTGTTGGCCCAGTTTGTAGATGTCGGTCTCTGTTGCCACGTCGTCTGTAAAGGTGTTGATGGCGCGGCCATTGTCGATGACTAAGAAGAGCAGGGGAAGCTTCTCTTTTGCGGCGGTGTTTAAGGTCTCTGCCATGCGCCCATTTTGCGCCGCACCGTCCCCAATGATCACCACGGCGATGCGATCGTCGCTGTTGGGGTCGGTGAGGCCTAGGTGTTGATCAAGCTGTATTGAGCGGGCCATACCGGCACCGTAGGGTATCTGTTCTGATACCAAGGCCCAGCCACCGCCGAAGTTATGCTCTTTGTCATAGATGTGCATAGAGCCGCCTGCACCTTGGCAGGTGCCGGTCGCTTTCATCATCAGCTCAGCCATCACTTTATCGGGGCTGACACCGCTGGCGATGGCGTGACAGTGCTCACGGTAGTAGCTGCATTTTAGATCCTCTTTTTTGAGGGTGTCGGCAATCAGTGCCGGAATGGATTCTTGCCCATTGTCTAAGTGCATAAAGCCGGCGATCTTCTTCTCCATGTAGGCTTTATTGCAAGCGAGTTCAAAGTCTCGGCTCAGTTTCATCATTTTGTAAGCGGCTTTGCGATCTTCAGGGGAGAGGGATTCATATTGTTTCAGTTTTTTGTCAGAAAAGCCGAAGTTCTTTTTTAGATCGGCTTTGTTATCGTCCCATGTGAGCTCGGAAGGTGGACGCATAATGGTATCAGGCACGTTATCATTTTTTTTGCTGTTTAAGCCTTCGGATTCTGATGCGCTATTCTTGAGCGCAGAGAGCCCCACCTGGCTTAATCTCGGTTGGCGTGAAAAGGTAAATGCGTTTAAAGGGGACCGTAATGACATTCTAGCGGGGGTTAAGCTGGCCGGGACCAAGGGGGCTGATGTGTGAGCGGTGTTAGGGTTGATGCCAAAGCGCGCGCGCGTAGGGTGAAAACCGTTGATTAAGCTGTTCGGGTGACTCCCACTGTAGCTGGCCGCTGTTAGGGTAAGTGCTGGGGCGATAAAAGCGCTGCTGATCATGCTTTACTCCTCTTCCTGATGGTATTATAAAGCCATTGTAGAGTGTTACGTTATGTAAACATCCGTTCCGCCGAGATTTTCGCATACTCAACCGGTCGCGGCAATCAACCGTAACGGCTTCTTTTTTGGGTTATTTTTGTATAAAGGGCGGTCAAAAGAAAGCTGTATAAAAAGGTGAGGAAGTGGGGGCGTTAGATGAAAAGAGTGCTGCCTAACTAGGCAGTTGATGAGATCACGTAATTTACGATCATGGCGACAGTGATCAACAAGGCAATGACCGTCAGAATGCCATATAGTATGAAATCACTCGCATGGCCTCTCTCAAAGTCTTTTTTTCGGTTCTCTTGGCTTTGAACGCCAATAAGGGCGGCAAAGACGCTTTTTATGAGTGCTCGGTGTGTGTTGTGCTTGGGCTGAACGGGGTGAGGCGCGCCCTTTGAGTCGTCATTCATTGAGGGTAAGGCTCCTATTTCACCAAAAATCGTGCATAATAAATGGAGTGTATAGGAGATTCTTAAAAAGGCAATGCGTTGATATAGCGGTGCAGTAACAATTTTTTCAATTATTTGCGCTGTTATGTTCCGCAATAGGCTCTACTGAGCGCTGCCGGTGGTATACTTATAAGAGCGTCACTCTATTTCATGCGTTATATGGAGTGTAAGTGATGATAGGGTAGATGAGGTGTATAATTTTTATCGTGCTGGTTTAGGTGTTTAGGTGTTTAGGTGTTTAGGTGTATGTGGAGTTTGAGAATAATAAAATTATCTTTATCCAGGATATGTTTTCGTACAGGCAGGGAGGCAGCAGCGATAACATACTTATGTTGCATAGATGTGTTATATAGGTGTGTAGAGGCTGGTTGTAAAAAGGTCGTATAAGTAGGAATTATTGAGAACCGAATGAAAAGCCTTCATGAACAATTAACAGGAAAGCCGGCTGAAAAGCGAGATCAGAGGCGACGACCTGATTTTCAACCGCCAAATGATCTCAATATGGCTGAGCATGACCCTATGGGGCTGGATGGTGCCTTCAGTTCTAAGCTCCCTGCAGAAGAAGCGCAAGCCCCTATAAAAAAAACGGCGCCCTCGAAAGCGGCATCAGCAGAACCGTCTTCGGCCTCACGGAAACCTGAGCAGCCTCAATCTCAATCTAAGCAAAAAAACGAATCTAAGCAGCCGTCAAAACCGAAAGGAAAGCGCCCAAAGAAAGCCTTGGGGCGCAGTAAAGGCCATCAGAACCTCAAGCCTGTTCTTCGAAATCGTTTTGAGTTGAAACGTAAGTTGGGTGCGGGCGGAATGGGGACGATCTATAAAGCCGTTGACCTGATTATGGTTGAGGCCAACGATAAAAATCCTTTTCTTGCAATTAAAATTTTACGTGAAGAGTTAAAAAATAACCCTGAGGCCTTTAAGGCTTTGCAGCGTGAATACCGCAAGGCGTTGAAGCTGGCGCACCCCAATATTGTGCAGGTCTATGACTTTGATCGTGATGATGATCTGATCTATATGACGATGGAGTATTTAGAAGGTAAAGACCTTGAGAAGGTACTGCGTAAATTCAGAGAGCGCGGCCTGCCGTTTAATAAGGCGTTTTCAATTATTGAGGGAATCAGTGACGCTTTGATTCATGCGCATCAGCACAATTATATTCATTATGATTTTAAGCCCGGTAATATTTTTATTACCAGCCATGGTATCGCCAAAGTCTTTGATTTTGGTATCAGCCGTGCGGTGAAGCAGAAGTTTAAGCCGGTGGGGGATGAGACCTGCTTTGAGCCTAAGACGTTTACCGCATTGACGCCCACCTATGCTAGCCCTGAAATGATTAATGGAGAAACGCCGGATACACGCGATGATATCTACGCGTTGGCCGTGGTCTCCTATGAGATCTTAGCCGGTGTTCACCCGTTTGGGCGTATGCCCGCGATCGAAGCTTGGGAGCAGGGTTTGCAACCTGAGCGCATTCAAGGGTTAACCAATAAACAGTGGCAGACGCTGAAGTGTGCATTGGCCTTTGAACGGGATGAGCGTTTACCGACCGTTGAGGCCTTTAGAGAGGGGATGCTGGATACGGTTCCCATGAAGCAGATCTACCGTCGTGCCCTGTTTGGTTTGGGTTTTTTGGTGGTTGCGGCCCTACAGGTGATCGCGATTGCACTAGGAGGGGAGGGTGACGATGATGTTGAGCCGAAAGAAGCGGCGGCCCCTTCAGTCTTCTCTTCAACGCCTACTGTATCACCGTCTCTATCCCTTATGGAGCACGCCACGCCAGTACAAGCGCGTGATGTCGTAGACGCTCACGCTCTGGAGAGCAGCGTTACTGACCAGGTGGCTGACTCCCCGCTCTCTGTTTTTGGTCGTTTTACGCTATTTCGCCGCTAATCAAACCTGTTCAAGGCCTACCTATTTCCATCTGTTTCTATATACTTCTCTTCAGGTATAGAGCAGGTATAGAAAGAGTGAACGATGGAGCAAAGGGTGGAGCGAACAGTGGAGCAAAAAAAAGAGGTGGGAACGCAGGGTTCTTG
>JAYPBG010000356.1:581-3874 GCA_038124075.1 Gammaproteobacteria bacterium | reverse complement strand
CCCCCCCCCCCCCCCCCCCCCCCCCCCCCCCCCCCCCCCCCCCCCCCCGCGCCCCGCCCCCGAGAGAGAAGTGGGAGAGAATAGAGAATAGTAAAGGAGAATTGGGGAGAATTGGGACACCCATAAAAATGGCAGAGAATTGGGATATAGCGACTGGGTTGTTGCGCCCGCTGCGCAGAGAATTGGGACACCCATAAAAGCATACTAGTTTTTTAGTTCCACTTTTTTTGGGTGTCCCCTTTCTCCGTTTCTTTCCTCCCCTTTTTTTGGATGTCCCCTTTCCCCCCTCTTTTTTTTGGGTGTCCCCTTTTCCCTTTTCTTTTCCCTTTTCTTTTCCCTTTTCTTTTCCCTTTCTCTCTTCCCCTTTTACTTGAAACCGTTGACACTCTCAATAAATTCCTACACCATTAAATTCCTACAACATTGAGCAAATAGTTAAAAATGGACAATGGACAAGGAGATGATCTGCAATGGACAGCATTCAACCACAGGCGTTTGCCCACCTGAACATACCAACCCCACCAGAAGATCACCGTAACAACCACAATAGCCGACCTGCCCCCTCAGCCCCAAGCACGGAAACAACATCCAGTGCTCATGCGAACAACGCCTATAGCGACTGGGTTGTTGCGCCCGCTGCGCGCCTAGCCACAAACATAGCCGCCAATATCGCGGAGGCTGCTGCCCCTATCTGTGCGACCGCTGCAAGCGCGGCAACCGATACCCTGCAAGCGCGCTATGGGTCGCCCGCGCAGATAACCACCACACTGAACCGCGTAAAGGGCCATATAGGCCAACTCTCAGAACAACTTGATCAGATGGACCAGCGTTATCACGATAGCGCCGAGGTTATGGCAAAACAGATGGAGCAGATCGACCGCCATAATACGTTGTTAACCGTTTCAATGGCTCATCTGGAACACTCTAAAACCGCATTAAAAGAGCGCATCAAACATCAGGGCTGTACAACCGGTCTCATCATCGGTGCTGCATGGGTATTCGGTGAGATCGCTAAGAACACACTGAGCGAGGATCACGGGGGAGAGACTCGAAGCATCATTAATCAGGGCGTATACACAGCCACGGCTACTGCCGTCGTACATGCCCTCTATACACTCTGGCACTGCGATGAGATGCGCGCAGTCACCCAATCCTTCACTCAAATCACCGGTCAACTTCTCTCATTAGGCCAAAATGGATTCGGCGCTGTCCACCACCTGCTGTCCTCTTCCTCCGATATACTCAGAGACATCGGTGAACTCTCGCATGATATGAGGGCTACAGTAGAGGTGAGCCACCAAATACTGGAGGGCATCATACCTAACGACAGCTAACAACACGAGAAGCGATAGCGTCTTGAAATCAATATATACGTACTGTAAAATACACCTAAATTTTGCCGCCCCCACGCAAGCATCAATTAAAACAAGATACTCAAAGCCTATATGAAACAGTACTGCATGCAACAGTACCACATGAAAGATTGTGCGCGTTAATAGAGTAAGGAGTCGCTTATCATGACCAATCCAACACGTACGCCAGGCATGCCGTCGAGCCAACAGCAGATAAACGACTCTAACCACAGCCCCAACTCTACTCACATACACACTCACATGCACTCTGTAGAAAACGCCCTCCCTGCAGCAGCGCGCCTCCCCTCCTCGCCATCACAACCTAACCTTAAAGCCAACGCCGTACGACCTGTATTTAAAGCGTATCTCGACGCCCCTTTTCATGATCATTTTATCGCCGCATCAGCCAATCACCACCTAAACAGATTGTTTCAGACTGAAACGCTCAGCACGCCGAACGAGCCCCCTTCCAAACATTACCCTAACACCCACCCCTTTTCTGAACACTTTTTTGATGGCAAGCACAGCGAAGCAGCACTGAGACAGAAGTGCAACACACTGTGTGATCACATCATTACCTCACTGGAATCCCACCTAAACAACTCCGAGAAACTCAACTATTTTTCACAAAGGGGGCTGTATAGAGACTACCTACTCTCTATGTGCGACAATCCGCGCCATCTACTCCCACTTTTAAAAGAGACCGCCTCATACGCTCATCTGCTGCTAAACCATTTAGATCGCTTACCCTCTACAGACAAACAGGAGGTCGAAGCCGTACTGGCGATCTTCCCGCCCAATGATCTCGATGATTATCACTGCATCAGCGGAACAAGAACCCGACTGGTTGAAGCGTTTCAGTTTTTTAACCGCAACAGCCTCGACACCACCGCCTCTCTTCCTACCTTTCTCAGAAAAGAGATCAGTAACGCCGTACAAGACTATGTTGCCCAAGCGGTTGTGCAATACCAATTAAGTGATTATGTGAACGAAGAGTATGAGGTCCATCTCACCCCGATGTTAACCGCCTACCTTGTGGGCAGGAAAGCGATAGAAGCACGAGACGACTATGCGCTGGAGCCTCGAAAAGGGGTACCCGCTCATATTCTCTATCAGATCATCAATGAAGCACCGACCGCGCTGCATCAACGTACTGAGCCATTAAACAGCACCATTACGGATGCCGCTACGCAACTGCTGTCACGGATAGAAGAGTGCAATGATTTTTTTTCGGCGTCAGCAGGCCTCCAATTAAATAGCATACGCGAACAGAGCATCAATGAATTAATGCGAGAGTACACCACGTTTGAGCCAACGGGCGATGCATTTATCGAGCTCGATGCCGACAGTATGCCAAAACGCTGGAACATTAAAAAACTAGAACGGACAATAAGCAGCACCTTAAGCAGGCACATATTAAAAACGTCAAAATCGGATATTCAAACACAACGACAACCTGTTCATTACCGAGATTTGTTCAAATATGAAAACATGTTGGCAGTAGCCACTCAGATCTCAAGGTGCCACACTGAAACAGAGTACACCCGCCCCATCAGCAGCACACTGATCCCATTACACGTTATGACAACCGCCCAGGTTGGCGGCAGCCTACTCTACACACTTCTTATCTTACGCATGATTGGCCAGCAACAGATTCACTTTAATTTAGAAAATGACAGAGGTGCTTTAAAAGATCACACTTCAATCAACAATAGCACTTTAATCAACAATAACACATGCTTAAACGAGGGGCTATCAACACTACGACGCCTAGCAAGAAACTCCAAACTCCCTGCACTTGATCGTGATCGCTTGAGCGATATCGTTGAAACCATTAAGAACATCATCAAAACTTCGAACAACAGTCAATACCCCAATCACGTTAACCAAAACGACCCTGACGGTTACAGTCATCTACTCCACTACTTTAATTACCCCAAA
>JAYPBG010000356.1:0-571 GCA_038124075.1 Gammaproteobacteria bacterium | reverse complement strand
TTTGGGGTGCACGCACTCTTATCGACATCCAACAAAGATGACCCACCCTGCCTTCAACTGGTCGACGAACTCTTCAGAGCCAATGCGCCCGTACGATTCTGGGAACCTCTCTTAAGCGAGCCCATGTTTCTCAAAGCGCTCACTCATAGCGATACCACATCGCTTCCGACTCAGCCACACCCAGAAGTCGAGTCGCTGGTTTTACTCTTCTACAAAACATCGCCAAAATTTCTATCCAAATACCTCCCTCACTTAATGAAAGGCTTAATTGGGCTGAACGATATTGACACCATTGAACGGATATCTCAGTTAAACATCCCACCCAAAATGCTTCTAGGGGAGCGCAAAACTACGCTAAACACCGTTCAATATGCAGCCATTTGCAATAAGCCTCAGGTGATTCACCTGCTTCATAAGGCAGGTCTATCCGTTCAAACACTCCTTAGATACAACACAATGTCGGGAAACGGGTACTCAGCCACCGAATGGGCAGTACTGCGTAACCACCCGAATATTATAGAGATATTCAGCAAGCTGGGCGCCACGGCGCAACAACTGGACCCCGCGGGTG
>JAYPBG010000355.1:3065-3879 GCA_038124075.1 Gammaproteobacteria bacterium | reverse complement strand
TGGTTACGTGGTTACGTGGTTACGTGGTTACGTGGTTACGTGGTTACGTGGTTACTCGTCTGTCTGATCAGTCCATTGGTTTTCAGTGCCGAAGTCGGCCTAATTATAGGTTGGAACAGTACCTATGCAAGTGGTTAGGCATGTTCAATACAATTTTTAATAGCATTTGGCGTGCCTTGATAGCATTTGGCGTTTGAACATGATATTTTCCATGCTCTATTTTTACTAGACTATTTTACTAGGCTTTTTTCAATTGGAAACGTGTACCTATGAACAATGAACTCATGAGTAGAGCCACTTACTATCTTCAGGGAGGGGGCATTCAGGATCAATTATTCAGGGCGAGAGAACAGTTTATGGAGCGGCTGAGTATGCTCAGGCCGTGGGTGGCACCCGCTGCTCAGATACCCGTAGCGAGTCGGCGCATGGTCGGGGGTGCAGAGGCTGCTAAAAGATTCCATCGTGCCGCCTGTGGTTGCTTTGTGGATTGATCTGCAGCGTGTGCGAACGGCAGCAGCAGATAGCCGTGCTGGGACGGGCGAGTCCCTGTTTATAGATCACGCTGTACGTTGTGACTACCCTTCATCACCTTCCACTTCAATATTTGATCGTGCAGATGTGATTTTTGATTTCCGGAATAAAGTGGAGATCGCCAACCAAGGCGTGCAGGGCTACTTTTCAGAACATGAAGATCGACAAGCTGACTTTCTAAACACATTTTATTTGAGTGAATATTCGAATTCGGTGGAACCCCCATTTTTTTCTCAAACGTTTGGTTATCTACTCAATGGCCGACAGAGGAGCGTAACGGTTT
>JAYPBG010000355.1:0-3055 GCA_038124075.1 Gammaproteobacteria bacterium | reverse complement strand
CACCAAACGCTTACAAAAGGCGGGCCTATACAACCAGGTGAGCTTCGCCTTTTTAGAAAAGAGATTTTAAAGTTGCAGCAAAGAGGTAAAGAGGCCCTTTTTCGGCGTTCCTTTCAAAACAATACGGCTGAATTCACTCTGTTCTACTGTAAGATGTTAGGCGCGTTGTGTTCGACACGGGGGCGAATGACGACGGCAGAGCTTTATTCAGCGGTGCATAGCCAATTACTGCTGTTGGCAAGCAAGGGAGATGCTCAGGAAGTTGTCAGTACAGAGCAGTATCAGTTATTGCTGGATACGCTTTTAGAGGATCTGAAAGCGATGGGGAAAATTTCCCCGACAACACTTGTGACGGTGGATATCTGTGACAAACAAGCCGCTCTTTCATGTGTGCGGTAATCATGTGATCATCATGCGGTGATGTTAGTGTGGCCGCATGATACCCATTTCCTATCTGTTTTGCCTATTTATTTATATCTATATATCCATCTATAGCGTACATTCGTGTTGAATAAATATTGATCATGCTGTACAGTTCGTAATCAATGTCTGATGAGGGCTTCGAGCTTCTCGTGCACCACTCTTTCTTGTCCTTATATTCAAGTTAATTATTTAAAAGCATTGGTAACGCATTATGAATACGAATCAATTGGTCAACTCTTATCATAATACCCAGACTCACAGCTCAGCCAACCCTAATGGGAGCAATTTGGCGGGTTCTACGGATCATGTGCAACATGACCCGCACGGAGTGAGTGATCAAGAGCTGTATGAGCTTTTGCAAGAGTGCTTCCCCGTTGAGCTGCAAAGTGGTATCTCGTCAAAAGTAGATGAGAGAAGCGCCACAATGGTAAATGTGGCTGCGAAACGAAAGTTGGACGATGCGTTTGCCGGTGACTCGGTGGTGCCTAAGCGACAACAGTTGAAACAAGGCTCTCCTATGAGAGGCCGTGATCAGATTATAAGAGATGTTTCTTCACTGTATCAGAAAACGAACATTGGTAAACCTTATGAGGAGTGCCGTTTTGCTTTAGATGCCTTAAGTAAACTTCGTTCCGGTTCAGAGTATAGTGCTCAACAAGGCCAGGCATTTCTTGGTTTGTATAATAAAAAAATGACCTTCTATGTTGATACGATCAGTCAAATACAGGATAACAAGGCGTTGTCTTTAGAGGATAAGCTATCCTTTTTTTTAAAGGAGGCGTATAGCTTAAGGTATAATCAGTGTAACTCTATTGGTTTTTTTAAAGCCGCCTATCCCTCTCGTGAAAATCTGATGGCTACGTTTCTTAATGTTACAGAAGGTCCTTGGTCAGCCATGACGGATGCTCTAAAACAGCCGTGGGGTGGAAAAGATAACTTCAAGGCCATAAAGGGGGAACAGTTTAAAGTGGCCTATGCTTACGCACTCTATAGCCTACAGCAGTATGGTGTGCTAAGTGCCCATCATAATAGCGCACCTGATGTGGATTTGAAGTCTAAAGTGAAAGCATTGAAATCTCTAATGCGTATCGTCAATATCCAACTGAGCCTGGGTCATGTTGATAAGCCGTTAATGGACGGCTTCAAAACGTTGTTTCAGCAATTGAACCAAGCAAATTTAAGTGTCAGTTCGGATAAAAAAATAAGCAAATTACTGCTATCTGCTTCTATTTTGGCAGCTCGAGTATGTGGCATGGCTCCTGATCGAGCGCTTGAAGGAGAGCGCATAGGTTTTTTACACCAAGTGTTGTCGTGGTTCGAAAGTGGAAAAACAGACTCTGAGTATAATGACGAAACCTTATTCAACGAATTCTTTCGCCTAAAGGGTGGGGGTGAGCCTAAGAATGAGATTCGTATTTTAGTGAGTGCGCTGGCTGACTTGATAGCGCTGGGTGAAGAGAAAAGCGCTATTGAGTATATTGATAGGCGTTTAGATAAAGTGCCTTTGGGGGGTGGAGAAGGCCTTCATAGAGTGACTGGGCTGAAGAAAAGCGTATTGCTTCCGCTTTTTGATCGGCTGAAGGGTGACGAAAGGTTGTTGCCGTCTTTAGTCTCTTTAATGGTAGATGTGAAGCTTTGTAAGAATTTAAGTGCTCGCGAAAAATACTTATATTTGCTTGATATTGCTCAGACGTTTTCCCAGTTCGGGTTAAACAGTGGGCTCTCCATGGCGGCTTGTGACTGTGTCGATGCCTATGCGTCATATGCTGCTTCAGGCTACGATCGTCATGTTGCTCTGTCCGAAGGTGGCTCCCTGCTCTCTTTATTGGGTGCGTGTGGTATGATGCATGAGAAGGCGCACTTGTTGAGCTACCTCCCCGTTGAGTGAGAGGTGTGGTGTCGGCTATAGCTGCTGAGCCCTCGAATATGTGCGATAAGAGTGTTGATGGTGATGCTTAATTGGATTGGGTTTTATTTTTTCTTAAATCGGTGAATACTTATGATAAATGGTTCTGTGTCAAATATTAATTATGAGCAGCCTCTCAGGTCGGGGCGCAATTTTTCTTCGGACGTTTCTACGCCCTCATCAGTAGGCTCTTCTGTTAGCGCCTTGAATGAGGTTGAGCCGTTGAACTCTAATGGATTTTTTTCGCGCCTGAGGCGCTCTCTATGCACTACCTTATTCTGTCAATCTGCTCATTTAAATTCATCACATTTGAAGTCGGAAAGCGATCCTGATGATTATATAGAAAAAGCTCCATCGAAATGCAATCCAATCTATTTTGAGAATAATTTTGATGATCAGATATTGAATCCAGTTGAGCAGGGTGATGCAAATAATAACACTCGGATTCAATATCCTCAGTATGACGCCGTCAACGTTTTTGTGGATGACAATGAGATAAAGACAAACGCATTATCTGATGTTGATGATGTTTCGAAAATCGATTCGGCTGATTGTATGGAGGAGGCCTCATCGCAGTGTGCTTTAGAGAACGGTAAACATTATACTGTCGGGGATGATGTTTCAGATTTTTCAGAGGAGTCTGATGTTGATGCTGATGCTGATGCTGATGTTGATGCTGATGCTGATGTTGATGCTGATGCTGATGTTGATGCTGATGCTGATGTT
>JAYPBG010000354.1:0-3881 GCA_038124075.1 Gammaproteobacteria bacterium | reverse complement strand
GGATGAAGCCGTAGCCTTTTTCTTCGTTAAACCATTTTACGGTTCCGTTTACCTGCTGATCTTGGTCTGTCATTGGTCTCTCTTTCTCGATTTTGGAAGAGTAGCCGTAAAAACACGCTGACCAGGCCCTGTCGATGCTTTAAGCTCTTGACTTAGGTTGCTGGCCTTACCTTATTCGGCTGTGCGTTTAAGGTTGGGGTTTGGAAACCAGAGATGGAGTTTCTTGTTACAGGAGCATCCAGGTCGATTTCTTGCGGATTAAGCAGGAGCCATGTGTGTGGGTTGGTCTAGCAGTCTTTTGGCGTTCTCTCTATGTTTCTGTATACTTTCTGTATTAAATTACCAAGATGCTGTATGCCCTACAAAAACAACTGGATAGCAGAGTTTACAGCGATCTATTGATAAAGCGATCAGATTATCATGGGTTCAACGGGGTTAAACCCAGTGAAAATTTTATCACCCTATGTTTCGGATGTTAGCCCGCATTCCATGGAATGTCTAGTACTACTCGGTTTTTTCTGGTTAACATGAGTCTTTGGTGGGGACGAAAGCACACCGCCATTTTGCCTACGGCTTTGTGTGGCGGCTTACCTTGTTTGACGGCTACCTTAAGTGGTTGTCTGTGTCAGTGGTTGTCTGTGTCGGCCTGCATGGTTGAGATCAGTCGATCTTTCTCTGACCAGGTTGCATTGATCCACTCTTTTATGGTGGTTCTAAACTGCTCGTCATCTTGGTAGTTGCGCCCGGCCGTATTGGGGGGAATCGGTCGCTTTTTAATGTTGATTTTTATATGGCGAATTCTGCCTGAGAGCAGGTCCCAAAAGGTGATGGGGCATGTCATGCCTGGGTAGACAATGGTGACATCGATGACGTCCGTAAGGTAGTCACCCATGCTGGAGAGCACGGTGGCAACACCGCCTGTTTTAGGCTTGAGTAGATGGGTATAGGGAGAGCCTTGTTTTTGGTGCTTTTCGTGAGTGAAGCGTGTGCCTTCGACAAAGTTCATGACCGATACAGGCATATCTTTATACTTTTCACACTGGCGTCGGGTTGTCTCAAAATCTTTCCCTTTTAGTTTAGGGTTTTTTTTGATTTTTTCGGGGGGGTAACGCTTTACAAAGGGGAAGTCGAGGGCCCACCAGGCGAGTCCCAGTAAAGGCACCCAAATGAGCTCCTGTTTTAGAAAGAACTTTAACAATGGGATTCTCTGCTGAAATGTATGCTGTAAGACAAAAATATCAGCCCAAGAGGTATGGTTGCTTAAGACCAGATAGGAGTGGTTTGTGGCAAATTGATCAGCGCCTTCAATGTCCCACTTAATGTCTCGAGTACTGCTCAGTAGGAAGCTGTTGTTTCGCATCCCTTGTGTTGAGATGGCCATTAAAATTTTGGATATTATGCGCCGAAAAGGGGAAAATGGCACGATGAGCTTAAGGATGACAAAGGTATAGAGGAATAGGCACATGATGAGTGTATTTACGCAAAACATTAACATGGTTACTGGGCCGAGTAGGGGGGGTGGCAACGTGTTGAACATAACGGATTACCTATTGTTTGAGTTAAAAGTGATCACCTAGCCTTGCGTATGAATCTATTTAACATCTGTTTAACAGTGTGCAGTGTACTGAATTTTGACGGCTATATCCTAGCATAAGTGGTGATGAAATTGGGAGGGTCATGAGATGTTTCAAAGGGTTGCGTTGGGTGATACCGCTTGGCAGTGGACTTTAGGTGATATCATGAGTGAGGCGTTGACGCAGCGCATCATGTGGGGCTACCAACAGTTGAAGGCCGATTCACGGCTTCGTCAAATGGGCGTTCATGATGTTGTACCGACCTACACATCCATAGCGGTCTATTTTTCGTTTGTGCGGTATTGGCAGGGTGATCGAATGGTGATTGCGCAACGGGTAGAGCAGCTGTTGGGGTCTATGCTCACCGATTCGATGGCGCAGCCTCGGGCGGTGGGTCATACCTTTGAGTTTGAGGTTGATTATTGTGGTGAAGATCTATCGCGTGTTGCGCGCCATGCCGGGGTTGACCGTGATACGGTGATTGCCTGGCACAGCGGTGTACTTTATTCGGTGGCTATGATCGGCTTTTTGCCCCATTTCCCCTACCTTTTGGGGTTAACGCCAAAGTTGACCACCCCGCGCTTAAGTCGACCGAGAGAGCAGGTGCCTGAGGGGGCGGTAGCGATAGGAGGGGCTCAAACAGGCATCTATCCACAGGCTTCACCGGGTGGCTGGAATATTATTGGGTATACCGATGTGGCGCGTCTGCCTTCGGTCTGTCCAGGTGATCGGATACGCTTTTTAGAGAATTAAAAAAGACACCCTAGTCATGATAATGATTTGATATGACCGCGTAAGCACAGGCATTTCGATGATCGTAGTTTTCACCTGTAAGAGGGTCATTGCCGCATAGGTAAGCTCTTTTTTTTCTTTTAGGGAAAAAAATAATTGATGGTATTGAACATTATCTTGGCGGTTATTTTGGATATTGTGGATTGAGTTTTCAACGATTCTTTGGTCACTGGGTAAGACAGCTCAGGGCTAAAATCCCTACTGATCAGTGTTGAGAATTGATTTAATGTTGATGGATGTAGGTTTTCAAGAATACAGATGGAATCAAACGCAATTCCCCCATTTTTACCGCCACTGATGATGGGCTCTAAATTACTGGTCATTACAGTCACTACTGCGTTTTCTGGGTCATCGATATCTGCGGCGATCAATTTACCGTGATTATACCGATCTCTACATAATCTGATATTGACATTTTCTAAATCAATGTGCTCATTGATCCAGTCGGTCATGGTGAGGTTGGTTAGGAGTTCTGACAACCTTGGTGAGGCGCCAGGTAATAGATAATTTACTAATACACCCTCCCTGGCTTTCTCTTTGCAGAGGTGCAGTACGTCTTCAAGCAATAGGTAGGGAACTTCAATGTGGATACTAGACCTGGCGTTCTCCAATATGCTCATAATTGTAGGATGAGCACAGCCTTTCGTATTAGGAACGTTGTGCATGAGGATGATTTTTTCATCACGTTTCAACGTGCTTAAATGCGCTTTTGCTTGGAGGGCCTCCTCAGCTTTAATGTGGTTTAGGTTGCTTTGGATCGATGATGGCTGAGTGAAGTACGCCTTAATGATCTGTCCTTTAGACCATGTCGGGTTGAGCTCGCCTCCGAGATAGAGCCATCTTTGTAAAAAGATATTTTGCCAGGCGATGGCTGCATCCCCTTTTGCTGAGATCATCATATCGTAATATTCAGGAATATCGATAGGATCATGCAAAGGGAACCCAAGCGCATCACGCTGCCCGTTAAATTTTGAGCCCCCAAAAGGATAAGCGGCTTGATCAATGATAGTGCCGCCTCCCATCATCATGCCCCACTCACCATCGATTTTATAGACAATACCTTTTTGGTGTTCCAGCCCCCAAGTCAGTGGTTGAATGCGAATATCAATACCAGCCTCTTTAAGGTCTTGAACGAGCTGACTCTCGGAGGATGAGTGGATGGGTGTATACTTGCTCCATTGCCAGCTTCCGGCTTGACAGAGAATAATTCGAATATTGACACCTTGATGATGTTTTTTAATGAGAAGCTTATTGAATGCTTGAGTGAATTCTCCATCAAGGTATTCGTGCATCACCAAATGATAGTAATCCTTGTGGTTTTGGGTCTCAGCCAGCCTTTTTACTAGGCCGTCAAAAAGGTATTCACTGCCCGTCATTATTTTAATGCTGTTAGCCAATGTGGTCACTGGAAAGGAAAATAGATCGAGTCGGCTCAATGCGTTGAATTGGCTGTATGTACGTAGTCGCTGGCGCGAAATAGCAGTCTATTAGGTTATTATTTATTCTATTGTCTTG
>JAYPBG010000353.1:3589-3883 GCA_038124075.1 Gammaproteobacteria bacterium | reverse complement strand
GTCCAAAACTCAGGCTAAGTCCAAAACTCAGGCTAAGCCCAAAACTCAGGCTAAGCCCAAAACTCAGGCTAAGCCTAAGTCGAACAAAGCTAAAGCGACACCCAAGAGCAAGACAGAGCTTAAAAGCTCGGCCTCAGCGGCAGATAAAACAGCGACAGGTAAAAAGGGTGTTGCTGGGAAGAGCGAACCTATAACGCGTGCGCCAAAGAAGAGTGTGGCTGAGCCTAAACGTGTTGAGTCAGCGGCGCCGAAGGTGGTGTCTGAAGCAGTGCAGCCTACCCCCCTTTCAAAAGG
>JAYPBG010000353.1:0-3579 GCA_038124075.1 Gammaproteobacteria bacterium | reverse complement strand
ATCGTAAGATCTCTCTGACGGGTCACGGTGTGAAGCTGGGGCTGCGCGCTTTAAAGCCAACGGTTTTCAATGGCCTCACTCTTCCTTGGATTAAAAGGCTCTCTTTACGGCTCTCTTCGCTGCCGCTCTCTTTAGCAAAAGAGGTGTCGGTCTCAAAGGCTAAGAAGCAGCTGCCGGTGCGTGGGAAAGTAATTGAGCCCAGCGATTGCAGTGACACGGCTGTACTTTTACATTTTCATGGCGGAGCCTATGAAATGGGCGTTTCGGGCCTGCATGTTAAATTTGTCTCGCATATGGCAAAAGCAATCAATACCAAGGCGTATTTGCCTGACTATCGGGTGGCTCCGCGTCATCCATACCCTGCGGCCATCGATGACTGCTTTGCCAGTTATGAGGCGCTGGTGAACCGCTATGGTGCTGAGAACCTCCTTTTGTCAGGGGACAGCGCCGGTGGCGGTTTGGCGGTCTCGGTACTGGCTAGAGCAAAATTGATGGGGTTGCCGATGCCGAAGAAGTTGGTGCTGTTTAGCCCATGGTTGGACTTGACGGGACAGGGTGACAGTTTTAAAACGCATAAGCGGCGCGATCCAATACTTTCAAGGCAGTGGCTCGACTCTGCCGTAAAACATTATACGGGCGTGGGGCTGCTGGGGCGCCCTGACCCTGAGCACTTGGCTTCTATTTCGCCCCTTAATGAGGTGCTGGATGGATTCCCTCCTACCTTGATCCAAGTGGGCACAGAGGAGATCCTTTTCTCTGATGCCAGTCGATTTGCGCAGAAGTTGGCAGCCTCTTCCGTTAAAACGCGCTTAGAAGTGTGGTCTGGTTTATGGCATGGTTGGCACTATATTAATTTCTTGCCGAGTGCACAGGGTGCCTTGGAGCATGTCTCTACGTTTATGGGGTATCAAGAGGATTAGGTTGGGTGATGAGGTAGGACATTATCCTTGAAAGTGAC
Source organism: Gammaproteobacteria bacterium (assembly GCA_038124075.1). Lineage (GTDB taxonomy): Bacteria > Pseudomonadota > Gammaproteobacteria > Pseudomonadales > JAYPBG01 > JAYPBG01. The sequence goes on along the minus strand of JAYPBG010000353.1, from coordinate 2,621 downwards.
GTTGAAGAACTTTAAAAAAGGAGCCCCAGAAAAGGGCTCTTTTTTTTACTCTTCTTTCTGTGCTCGTTTCTCTGTGCTTGTTTCGTTGTGTTTGTTATAGCCAGTAGACCACAAAGAAGAGGAAAATCCAGACAACATCGACGAAGTGCCAATACCAGGCAGCCGCTTCAAAGGCAAAGTGATTTTCGGATGTGAAGTGCCCTTTCATACAGCGGAACAGCATGACCGTTAACATAATCGCGCCAATGGTGACATGCAGGCCGTGGAAGCCGGTGAGCAAGAAAAAGGTTGAGCCGTAAATGCCCGCATCGAGTGTGAGCCCCAGGTCTTGATAAGCATGATAGTACTCGTAAGCTTGCACAACCATAAAAGTAGCGCCCAGCAAGATAGCAATGAGAAGGTTGAGCTGCAGTTTAGAGCGATCACCTGCTTTAAGTGCGTGGTGAGCAATGGTTAAGAAGATGCCTGAGGTGATCAGTAAAGCCGTGTTGATGATGGGCAGTGGCCAAGGTCCCATGGCTTGCAGCTGTCGGCCATCAGGGGTTGTCTCTAATGGCCACATCGCTTGAAAGTTGGGCCAAAGCAGTTCGTGTGTCATGCCGTTTGAACCTTCACCCCCCAGCCATGGTACCGAGAGCAGCCGAGCATAAAAGAGCGTACCGAAGAAAGCGACGAAGAACATCACCTCGGAGAAGATAAACCACATCATGCCCATTCGATAAGAGATATCCATTTGAGTGCTGTTCATGCCCGTAAGGCTCTCTTGTACGGTATCTTTAAACCAGCCAAACATGACGAACAAAATGCCTGACACTCCGAGAAAAAGCATGTATTTACCGAGGCTGCCGTCATTGGCCACGGTATCGGTACTCTGTTGAATAAAGTTGGCTGCGCCGATGGCGGTGATGAAGAGCGCAACAGAGCAGATGATCGGCCATTTGCTCTCTGCGGGTACATAATAGTGTGTGGTTTTCTCTGATGACATTGCAACTCTCTCCTTGTTTGCTGTTTAAGTCTCTGTATTTTCTCTCTTTTCTCTTCCTATGCTTGCGCTCGTGTTGCTCGCTTGACTTGGCTCTTGACTCTGTTGTTGGTTGTCAGCCTCAGCGGGGGCTGCCTCAGTAATATTGTAGAGCATATAGGAGAGCGTCAATGTAGAGATGTCATCGGGTGCATCTTCAGAAAGGTAGAAGCTTAATGGCATCTCCTTCTCCTCAAAAGGTGCGAGTGTTTGTTGAGTAAAACAGAAGCATTCGATCTTTTTGAGGTACTGCGCCATATGCCCTGGGGTTACGGAAGGTACGGCTTGGCCCATCATCGGTTTATTGGTGGTGTTTTTTACCAGGAATACGGTGTGGTGTCGCTGTCCTGGGCTGATTTTCATGCTGAATGTTGAAGGCTTGAAGTTCCAGGGCATATCTGGGTGAGTATCCGCTAAAAACTGCAATGTTTTTGTAGGTCTGGTCGAGGTTGCTGACTCAGTGTGCTCCGTTTTAGCATCTGAGTATTCTGCTGTTGCGCTTGTTGTACCGCTGGAGGTGCTTAGTGGTGCAGTCAGTAGGGTGCTCTTTTGTGGGTCAAAATCTACTATCGATTGTCGTGCCAATGTATCACTCTTGCCGTTTAGTCCGGTGATTTCGCAAAAAATATCATATAGCGGAGGCATGATAAAAACGGCAAACACAAACATGCTCACTACAATGGTGCTGAGCATGAATACAATACGGCTGTTTGACTTCTTTGAAGGCGCTGGGTTAGGGGTTACGATCTCCATTCGACGACCTATTTAATGAGCTGAAACAGTTATAAGAAAAGGGTGCTAATCGATAAAAATAAAACTATAACGCGTATGTGTAAATACTATCTGGTTAAAGAGACTTTGTGGGAGATGGCGCCCTTACCTTGTTGGTGTAAGAGCGCCTTGTTTTACTGACTTCGCATTACCTTAGTTTAATAGTACATCATTTGATTGTGGGAGGTGTTTCAAAGGTGTGATAAGGCGCCGGTGAAGGCAGCGTCCATTCAAGGCCTTCCGCACTTTCCCATACTTGGTTTGATACTTTTTCACCTTTGCGCTGACGACAGGCTTTCCAGAGCACGGCGACCAATAACAGTTGGCTGGCGCCGAAGCCAAAGGCGCCTATGGATATCCACCAGTTGAAATCGGCGAACTGCAGTGCATAGTCGGGAATACGGCGTGGCATACCGGCTAAGCCAACAAAGTGCATAGGGAAGAAGAGCACGTTGACAAATATTGTGGAGAGCCAGAAGTGCGCTTTCGCTAGGGTTTCATCAAACATAACGCCTGTCCATTTGGGTAGCCAGTAGTAGACACCTGCCATAATGCCAAAGATGGCGCCTGAGACGAGTACATAGTGGAAGTGCGCTACCACAAAATAGGAGTCATGATACTGCTGATCTACCGGTGTGATCGCTAACATTAAGCCTGATAGGCCACCAATGGTGAACAGTACAACAAAGGCCAGAGAGAAGAGCATAGGGACTTCGAATGTCATCGACCCGCGCCACAGTGTGGCGACCCAGTTGAATACTTTGACGCCTGTAGGTACCGCTATGAGCATGGTCATGTACATAAAAAAGAGGTTTCCAGCCAGGGGAAG
>JAYPBG010000352.1:1261-3918 GCA_038124075.1 Gammaproteobacteria bacterium | reverse complement strand
AGAGGAGATATTATACTCAAATTTGCGTGACTAACCAGTCCTTCCTAAGAGCCTAGCAGAAAAGTTACGGTCTGCGCTTATAGAGCCTTATGAAATTGAAACACAAGAGCTGCTCTGTTCGGTCAGTATGGGTGTCAGTCTATATCCGAAAGATGGTGCCACCGTGGATGCCTTAATACAGAGTGCCGACTCAGCCATGTATGTTGTAAAGAAGCGAGGGCGTAACAGTATTGCGATCTATTCTGAAGCCATGGCCTCGGATGCAGCGAACCGTATACAGACCGTACGCGATATGAAGAGTGCGCTTAAGCGCGGTGAATTTGAGCTTTTCTATCAGCCTAAAGTGGATGCGGCGACAGGGAGGTTGGTCGGGGCTGAATCTTTGATTCGTTGGCGGCACCCCGATAAAGGTCTGTTGTTGCCCGATCAATTCATACCGCTTGGCGAAGAGACCGGGCTTATTTGAGAGATCGGGCGTTGGGTGTTAGAGGAGGCGTGTCACCGCTTAAAAGTGTGGCAGCATCAGGGGATATTGGATATATCCATTGCTGTTAATTTATCGCCTCTTCAATTTAAAAATGACGACCTGATGAAAAGAATTAACGGCATTGTGAAAGAGCAGGGTATTGAGCCCAGCGCATTGGCGCTTGAGATTACTGAAAATATCTTTATGGGGACTGAAGCGGGTTCACGGGAGGTGTTGAGGAATATTAAAGATATGGGGGTGAAAATTGCCATTGATGATTTTGGAACAGGTTACTCTAACCTCAATTACCTGCGCAACTATTCAGTCGATGAGTTGAAGATAGATCAATCGTTTGTGCGGGACATCACTTCAGACGCCTCAGATGCCGCTATATCCTCAGCGATTGTGGCACTGAGTAAAGAGCTGGGTCTGTCTGTCATTGCTGAAGGGGTTGAAACAGAAGCTCAGGCGGACTTTTTACGCAGCAAGGGGTGTGATCAGTTTCAAGGTTATTTATATAGCCGCCCCTTGCCGTTCGATGATTTTGCCGATCGGTTTCTCTGGGGTAGGGGGTAAGATTACTTTTACCCCCTCTTTCTATCTTTCTATCCCCTAATTGAGGCAGGGTAGGAGTCTCATGCAGCAGTGACTGTTTCTTTTATTTGTCATAGCGTGCTGATTAGTCATCGCGTGGTGCATATGAGCATGCCGAGCTTCGTAAGGGACCTCTTCGGGGTTCAGTTGTTTTGCATTCAGTGAACCTAGATAGTTACCTATTGCATGATCCGATAAGCGCTCCTCGGTAACATTTTTCCAGAAACTGCTGACAGATTGACGTGATGCATCATGCTTGTCGAGATAGCAGTAGTATTGATCATCGAGCAGTATTACTTCACAGCCCATATGTTGGTAGGGTCCACGCCAAAGGGTCAGAAGGGTGGTGGGCGGTAGAAAGGGGACGGTATCACGTTCGTATACCACTCGAGTAAGTGGAATGTCTTTAAAGGCTTTGGTACCAGCGTGGTTGGTGACTTTAGGTTGTCCAAAGGTGGTGCTTGGGGAAACCTGGTAGCCATTTTTTTGTAGATAGCAGAGCAGCAGGTTGGCGATGGCACCGCCGAGTGAGTGACCTGTGAGCGTGATCGGTTTTTCACGTGAGATGAGACCTTTTTCGGATATCAGTGCATTGAAAACCGTATGAGCATCGTCACTGAAGCCTTTGTGAGCGTAGATCTTTAAATCACGGTTATAGGTAAAGGTGTACTCCATATCTTGCAACCTGTTTTCTAGGTTGTCGGTTCCACGAAGTGTTAGCGTCTGCGTGTTGGTGTGGGGGTCCTCCTCCAGCATATATCTTATCCCTTTATCCGGTATTTCAGTGATAACGCGGGTGTTTGGGTACCTCTGTCGAATGGTGTCGCCGTCCTGATAGATCACCGCAGATCGTTCAGCAAGACCGAGTATTTTATCGAAGTGAAGGTTAGGCGCCCCGTGACTGTCTGCGTTCAGGTTAATGGTGTAGAGGGGTTGGGTTATGTCCGGATTGGATAGGGGATAATCTGTAGGGGCGCGTAGATCTTGGTTGGTATCGGTCAATAATGGCAATCTGAATTCGTAGAGAGGGGGGCGATCCCAGTATTCTATGTTACGGGCTGATGAGTCGGTTGATAATGGATCGGTGGATCGTTGAATGGGGAACGCAGAGGGCGGTTTAGTATAGTCCTTAGTGTCGAAAATCGTACTGTTTAACATAGTAGTCGGTCCCATAATTAAGGTAAGCGTTTAGGGTGGAGGATAACAGATGAGGCGTCGTATGGCACATTGTTTTATGGATTGGAGTGCCTACCCCAGCTTTCCAAGAATACTTCTAGCGACGATCTCGCGCATGATCTCTGACGTACCGGCATAGATCGGCTGTACGCGAGCATCCACATAGAAGCGCGATATGGGGTACTCTTTCATGTATCCGTAGCCGCCAAACAGCTGAAGACAGTCGTTGATGGTGTTGACCTGCATTTCACACGTCGAGAGTTTTAAAAGAGCCGCCTTCTCTGCGGTGAGCTCACTGCGACTGAACTCGTCGACACACTGATCATAGAGGGTTCTGTTTAATGTGATTTGAGTCTGAACATCAGCCAGTTTAAATCGAGTATTTTGAAAAGATGCAACGGGCTTTCCAAATGCTTTACGC
>JAYPBG010000352.1:0-1251 GCA_038124075.1 Gammaproteobacteria bacterium | reverse complement strand
CTCTATTACATACTCTTTAGTCAGTTCGAGCGCACCCTCTGCCGATGCAACCGCCTGTGCTGCGATGCCGAGGCGCTCTCTTGGCAGTTCGTGCATCATAATGTTAAAGCCTTCGTTAAGATTGCCCAGCAGTGCGTTTTCAGGCAGCCGTACATTATCGAAATAGAGCTCAGCAGTATCGGAACAGAGCTGCCCCATTTTATGCAACGGTTGGCCGCGACTGAAACCGGGTAGCGAGGTGTCAACTAAAAAGAGTGACATGCCTTTTGCCCCTTTACCCGGCTCTGTGAGTGCAGCAACGATCACCAGGTCCGCATGGAAGCCGTTTGTGATAAACATTTTAGAGCCATTTAAGACCCACTCATCGCCATCTTTAACGGCGTTAGAGCGAATACCCTGAAGATCGGAGCCGGCGCCAGGTTCAGTCATTGCAATTGCGCCGACCGCTTCACCTGTAATCATCTTTGGCAGCCACTGTGCTTTCTGCTCTTCAGTACCGTAGGCTTGAATATAGGGCGCGACGATATTGGAGTGAATGCTGTAGCCGATAGCAACACCGCCAAAATTCATGCGTGCCAACTCTTCTATCATGGCTAGGGTCACGCAAGGGGCCGTACCTGCAGCACCAAACGCCTCATCCATATCAGGGCAGAGTAGGCCGGTTTCGCCGAGTGTGTTCCAGAGTTCACGCGGCACTTTATGGTCCTCTTCCCATTTATCAAACTCCGGTGCAATTTCACCTTCGAAGATCTGACGCGCTGTATCGCGAAACATCTGCAGATCCTCTTCAGTGGTCTGGTTTGAAACCTCGCTGTCGGAGGGCTCGTCACTGCGGGTGCTGAACAGTCTCGGTGCCGGGGCTTGTTGATAAAACAACGAACGATTTGAGCTATTAGTGCTGTTTAGGGGGGTGGCCAGTTGAGCGGGCACCCGATTCAGCGAGCCATGTTTTACTTTATCTACCGAAGGCTCTGTGATTTTAAGTAAATTGGAGTGCTCTTTAATCCGCTGTTGTACAGAAGCAGTGTTGCGTTTAATGAAAGCCTGGGTGGAGTGGGCGAGCGTGCTAAGGTTGAGAGATCCTTTCATAACATGTGACGCCTGTTCAGTGGTGGTTTGGTAAGAACGCTAATTAACATTTTAATGTAACGGCTTAAAATAGATTAAATCATTATGCAATTACATTTTTGTTCTATGAATGAAAATGGATAGGGATGCTAATGGGATTACGGCGGGGAGTCAGGACTGGGT
>JAYPBG010000351.1:0-3935 GCA_038124075.1 Gammaproteobacteria bacterium | reverse complement strand
TGATGTGAACCATGGGATGAGAGGGCTGTCCAAAACCTATTGTCATTGAAGCAGCGGCGTGTTGACAAGGGGCTCATTCTTATTGCTGGAGAGTGGGATCAGCTGGCACCTCTGCTGGCGACACTCTCTCAGTCAGAGCGGACATTGCTTGAAAAGAGTTGGCCAGGGCCCACCACGTGGCGACTACCGAACAACGGTTTTGTACCGGACTGTGTTACAGGAGGGCGCTCTACTGTGGCAGTGCGGCTATCGACTCACCCTGTTGTTGCAAACATTACAGCGCTCTTTGGACGGCCAATCATCTCAACCAGCGCAAACCCCTCTTCTTGTGAGCCTGCTCGTACAGCACTGAAGTGTAAGCACTACTTTGGCGAACGGTTAACGGTGATTCCGGGTGCTTTAGGAGGCTTGAAACGACCCACCGTTATAAAAGATTTAAAAACTCAGCAAATATTGCGGCAGTGAATGTAAGGGGTACGATTTATGTCGAGTGAAATAGAGATAGATCGCATCAAGCAGATGTTGCTCGATGTTCAGGATAAAATTTGTATGGCTTTGCAGCAGCAAGAGCCAAAAAGCACCTTTCTGGAAGATAAGTGGCAGCGTGATGCCGGTGGAGGAGGGCGTACTCGGGTGATGGAGGGTGGCTCTGTTTTTGAAAAAGGCGGCGTCAACTTTTCTCATGTTTATGGAGATGCGCTGCCCGCTTCAGCGACTGCAGCCCGCCCAGAGTTGGCGGGGCGCTCATTTCAGGCAATGGGGGTGTCATTGGTTATGCACCCGCTCAATCCGTATGTGCCGACATCTCATATGAATATCCGCTTCTTTGTGGCTGAGAAGGAGGGGGAAGCATCGATTTGGTGGTTTGGAGGTGGTTTTGATTTAACACCTTATTATGGTTTTGAAGAGGATTGCCGGCATTGGCATCGTACAGCAAAAAATATCTGCGACCCGTTTGATGGTCAATATTATCCAACCTTTAAGCAGTGGTGTGATGACTATTTTTATTTAAAGCATAGAGATGAGCCGCGTGGTGTGGGTGGACTCTTTTTTGATGATCTGAACAGTGCCGCCTTCCAGCACTGTTTTGAGTTTACGCAAGCGGTTGGACTGGGTTATATCGATGCGTATATACCGATTGTGCAGAGGCGAAAAGAGACGCAGTATGGCGATCAGGAGCGTGCGTTTCAACTCTATCGCCGTGGGCGTTATGTAGAGTTTAACTTGGTGTTTGATCGCGGTACTCTGTTTGGTTTACAAAGCGGCGGTCGAACCGAATCGATCTTAATGTCCTTGCCACCACAGGTTGCTTGGCGTTACAACTGGTCCCCTGAAGCGGGGACCCCAGAACAGGCGCTCTATGAGACCTTTTTGAAACCAAGAGATTGGATTAACGAGGTGTGAAACTGCACTATGGCTTCAATCATGCTATAGCCCCAATCATGCTATAGCCCCAGTAAAGTGGAACAGAAAATAGGATCAGACCGTGGATCGATACTTGGTGGTTGGCCACCCTATTGCACACAGTAAGTCACCCTTAATTCATGGGCTCTTTGCAGAGCAGACGGGTGAAACGCTTGAGTACAGTGCACAAGATATTGCACCGGATCAATTTGATCAACAGATGCAGCGGCTTTTTGACGAAGGTCTCAAGGGAGCCAATGTCACGGTGCCGTTTAAGGCTGATGCCTATCGTTGGGCGGATCGCTTAACCATGCGAGCGCAATGCGCTGGTGCGGTGAATACTCTGATTTTAGAGAAGGGGAGTGTGTTGGGTGATAATACAGACGGGATGGGTATGATCAACGATATTATCAAAAATATCCATGGAGAGCTGTCAGGGAAGAGGGTGCTGATCGTTGGAGCGGGCGGTGCGGTACGGGGTGTGTTGGCGCCCCTGTTTGATGCAAACCCGAAAGAGGTTGTGATTGTCAACAGAACGTTTGAGCGAGCCAATGCACTCAAGACTGATTTTGCCAACATGGGCGCGATGACCGCATACAGTTTTGATGATTTGCGTCAACATGTTTCACAGCCTTTTGATTGGATTATTAATGGAACCTCAACCGGCTTAACAGGGGCGTGCCCACCATTGCCGACATCTGTTATTGGGCCGGAAAGCCGCTGTTACGATATGTTTTACAGCGATCAAATCACCCCTTTTAATGTCTGGTGCCAGCAGCAGGGTGCTCAGCACTGCTATGATGGCTTGGGCATGCTGATTGAACAGGCTGCAGAAGCTTTTTTTCTATGGCGTGGTGTACGCCCCGAAACAGAGTCTGTTATCCGGTCTGTAAGAGGCGCACTGTTCACCTGAATATTTTGGGTAGATGGGAGAGCAGAAAGAGCGTGGTAGCGCTTATGACAATCATAGGGCCGACAGGGGCATCCAGCATCATAGAGCCAAGGAGGCCGAAAAATGTGCTGATCATGGCGATCAGTGTGCTGTAACATACCATCTGTTCAGGGCTTTCTGAAAATTGTCGTGCGGCAGCAGGTGGAATAATAAAAAGTGCTGTCGTAAGCAAAACACCAACCACTTTAATACCAATGGTGGTTACCGTGGCCATGAGGATCATGAGCAGTATATTTAAGCGGTCTGTTTTGATGCCCTCTACTTGTGCCAGCGCTTCATTCAGCGTTGTATTAATCAATCCTGACCACTGCCAACGTAATACAATGTGTGTGATGGCGGCGACCCCAAAAATCCAATAAAGGTCACCGGGTAGAACCGATAAAATATCGCCAAATAAAAAGTTGAGTAGATTCACCTGGGTATTGGTGAGGCTGATGGTAATCATACCCAGTGCTAATACGGTATGCGACAGGATGCCAAGCAGCGTGTCCGTGGAGAAGAGAAACCGCTTTTGCAATAGGATGAGAGAGAGGGCCGTGACGGTGCAGATCGCCATAATACCTAATGTAGTGGGCAGCTGAAGCAAAAGAGAGAGCGCCACCCCCATTAATGCACCGTGTGCGAGAGTATCGCCAAAGTATGCCATGCGTCGCCAGACAACAAAACAGCCAACTGGACCTGTGGCTAATGAGACGCCGAAACCTGCTAAAAGTGCAGGCATAAACAGTTCAAGCATCATGCCCTACTCACCCCTCTTCTCTTGTTCAGAGGGGTGCATATGACCTGATAGATCATGGGTGTGATCATGTTGGTGTGCATAAATGGCAAGTTGGCTCTTGCCATCTTGTCCAAATAAGTTGAGGTAAGCAGGATCTTGACTGACGGTATCAGGTGGGCCTGAGCAGCAGATATGCTTATTGATGCAGAGAACCTGGTTGGTGGTCGCCATCACCAAGTGCAGGTCGTGGGAGATCAGCAGTACGGCGCACCCCCGCTCTTTATTGATGCGGTTGATTAAGCCATACAGCTCATGTTGACCGGCGATATCGACGCCTTGTGCTGGTTCATCCAAAACCAGTAGATCGGGAGAGAGCAGCAGTGAACGTGCGAGCAGAACGCGCTGAAGCTCTCCACCGGATAGTTGGTGTAAAGATTGGTGCATAAGGTTTGGAGCGCCCACCTCTTTTAGGGTGGTTTTTATGGCTTGAGTGCTTGGTGATAGGGGGAGCAGTGATAGAAACTTGGCTACAGACATGGGAAGTGTGGGCTCAAAGTGTATTTTTTGAGGCATATAGCCAATGCGTGCGTTTTTATTTCGTTGAATGTGACCTTTTATTGGGCTAATCAGCCCAAGCACCAGTTTTGCTATGGTTGATTTTCCAGCACCGTTGGGGCCTAAAACTGTTACAATCTCACCCTGCTTAATAGAAAAAGTAATATTTTCTAGAATAGTTTGACCTTTTGATGAAAAGCTGACCTGCTTAAATTCCAGCACTTTAGTTTTGGTGGTACTCATGGGTAACTTGGTCGGTAAATCGATAGGGTTGAAGGGGTTATTGAAATAAAACTGCTCCTATTG
>JAYPBG010000350.1:2979-3942 GCA_038124075.1 Gammaproteobacteria bacterium | reverse complement strand
AACTTCATTCGAGTCATTGGTGTTTTTCCACCGGGCACCTACGTTAAATTGGCAAATGGTGAAATAGCGATCGTCTGGAAGCGTAATGCCGATCACGTTATGCCTTTTGTAAAAGCGCTATTTGAACCTTCTGGCAAGCCCTATATGGGTGGACTTACAAGGGATTGCACGAAAGCGCCCTATAAAATCACCTCGGCCTACCAACCTTCTCGAAAACCGACACTTGATGTCTCTGCTCTTTGGCAATAAGGCGTGAGCAGACATTTGGCTACCCACCCTTTCCCCTTTTTGATTAAATTCCATGCAAACACCATACTTTTAATACTTTTACTGAAAACTATGGTATAAATGTGAACAACTTTTAGGCAGCAGGCACAGTGTTCATATTCATACCATATTCATATCATTGTCGCCTTTTTCCTCATTTCTGATTATCCTGCCAAGAAATTAAATGCACGCCCTAAATGATCCTAAATTAAATTTCCTAATAAACAGGATAGGATTTTATTCGAACACCTTGGAGATTTTCCTCAATGTTAGCAAAGAACCTCGCTGTAACAGGTGCACTCATAAGTCAAAGCGTTTCAAATGCATACACGCCCAACAATACACCCAGCAGCACACATCGATCAGATGCATTATCGAATACTGCTCACACCTCTCAACCCCTTACATCACAACCGAAGTTGCCAAGCTTCTTTAGCCGTGATCTTCGCAACCCATTAAGTAACCCTTTGAATAACCTAGCACGTTTTGGTTCAGGTGGTGTATACTTCGACAGCGTGGATCCCGTCTCATTGGAAAAGCCCATTAAGGATAGTGACATTAAAGTGGGTGATCACCTATATTATTGGATTGGACCGAAAGCCGTAACGGCCACTCATCACGGAATCTGCGTAGGCAAAGACGCCATTGTTCACTGGTATGGTGGGCAAGCGCTTGAAGGTGAAATGAAAAATGAAG
>JAYPBG010000350.1:0-2969 GCA_038124075.1 Gammaproteobacteria bacterium | reverse complement strand
AAATGCCCTGGGTGGGCAACGTATATGTGACCAATATTGATGGTTTCCGGCCCAAAGGTGATCAAGCGGTTGACATCTATCAGGTAAAGTATGGCAGCCATGCACAAGAGGTTAAAGAAGCCTTTGCCGGGACCGTTAGAGAGGCGGACGCTGCGCATCCACTGTTGGTTGGCATGCGCGCTTTAAGTATGGTAGGGAGTCATATCGGCACATCCCTCTCTGAAAATTGTGAAACGCTCAGTGGTTGGTGCAAAACCGGCGATTGGACACTGCCAGAACAGGGAAAGACGCTCTACGCACCGGCCAAATTCCTCCATGTTATGGGCGTAGTCGGTATGGGCATGTTGGATCAGGTTGCCCCTGCGCATGTGCAGTTTCTCGATGAATCGATCCCGACTTTACTCAAAGATATGTTGGCTGAGCATGATGTTGACATCACATCTCTTCCCTTTTGGGGCTCATTAGAAACATCACCTGAACTGACCATTGAATTTTGCAAAAAGGTCGTCGAAAAGCTTGATACAGTTGATACACCCTCTTAACCCTTAACTCTGAAGCCATTTAAGTCATTTGTAAGTCACATCGTTAACACGTTAAAAGGAGCGATACAGTATGGACTATAGGCCACTTGGAAGAACCTCCATCGAGGTGAGCCAAATCTGCCTCGGGAGTATGACGTGGGGCATGCAAAACAGCGAATCTGAAGGGCACGAACAGATTGAGTACGCACTCGATCAAGGGATAAACTTCATTGATACCGCTGAACTGTATGCCATCCCCCCCAGCGCGCAGACCTATGGTACCACGGAGACTATTATAGGTAATTGGTTTAAGCGCTCGGGTCGACGCCAAGAGGTCATATTAGCCAGCAAAATCACCGGCCCCGGACTTGACTGGATCCGAAGCGGTCGCAATAAAATCGACAAGCAGAACCTCGAAGAGGCGCTTGTCGGTTCGTTACAGCGGCTGCAAACAGATTACATCGATCTCTACCAGCTGCACTGGCCCAATCGAGGTTCATATCACTTTCAACAACTGTGGAATTTTAACCCCACCTTCTCAGCCAACGAAGTCAAAGATAATATACTCGAGGTGCTTCAGACATTGGCGCGCTTCATACAAGAGGGGCGCGTCCGTGCCATTGGCCTCTCAAACGAAACAGCCTGGGGCATTCAGCAGTACCTCACCTTGAGCGAGCAACAGCAACTGCCAAGGGTCGCCTCCATTCAAAATGAATACTCCCTGGTCTGCCGCCTTTTTGAGCCCGACCTGCACGAGATCGCAGCAGCAGAGGATTGCGGCCTACTCGCTTGGTCCCCCCTCTCTCGAGGTGCGCTGAGCGGCAAATATCTGAATGGCGCCCGCCCAGAAGGCAGCCGTTTAACTCTGGATCCACGCCCTGACCTTCGCTCAACCGAACAAAATGAGAAAGCGATCACTGAGTACCTTGCATTAGCATCCAAACATGGCCTGGACCCTTGCCAAATGGCACTCGCGTTTGTAAACAGCTGCCCTTTCGTCACCTCAACAATCATCGGTGCAACCACGATGGAGCAGCTTAAAACGAACATCGACTCAAGCAAGATCGTACTGAGCGATGAGGTATTTAAAGGCATTGAAGCCATTCGACAAGGCTTCCCGGTACCTTATTGAGTTCACCTATTATTGAGTTCACCCGCCCAAAATATGTGTGCTTGTTTAATGTCGTAACATTATGTTGAGATGCACTTCTCAGTTAAGAGAAATGTCGGTAGGATAGTAGTGAAAAGAAAACCAGTACTAACAAATACAACATAAAACATATTGGAGCGCATTCTCAATGGATAACGGGTCAATTTCAAGTTCAAGCCACCACACCCAAGGATCCTTAGATTACAGCCGAAGCGATTCGAGTGGGAGTGCAACCATTGGTGACATAGTAACGACGCACTCTCCTTTATTAAGCTCGCCATCTCCATCTCATAGTAGTAGGGTAGACGCTAATCAAGCCCCTATGCACAGCACTCCCGTCATACCCAGAGATATATTTATAGAGACCTCTGAAAGTCCAGAGACCGGTAATGAGCATCAGTCAAAACAAGATATGGATATTCACCAAGAAATAAAGTACCTAGTAAATTCGAAAGATTATGACGACAGTCGTTTGGTAAATGGGCTGAAAGCATGCTTGATTGCTAAAACTACTTCTAAAAACACTTTTGAATCAGGGTTTACGCAAAGAAATGTACGCGATACCCTATTTAGGTTGCAGATGTCGAGGAGCAATAATACAGACCGAGTCAATGACTTGATTCATGCGTATACCAACGCAATCAATGCAGGAATAATTGATTGCGATAAATTTCACGACATCGTTATTTTTGAGAAAACAGTATTTCAGATGCAACAATGCCCTATTAATAATGATAATCTTAAACAAAGCGTTATTGCGAACTTGCAAGACGCACTTCACTCTAAAGAAGGAATCACTAAAGAAGGAACCCCCCAGCAAGAAGTCGACGACCTTAAATATAAGCTTTCGTTAGCATCAAGAACAAAAGAGACAGTCGCTGAGTTCATAAGAGAGAACGTTGGCAGCCATGTTTTTTCAAGAAAACTTATTATCAAAGCGATCCGCTCCGCCTATCTTGATAATATAAAAGATATAATGCATCGTTTGATTTGCCTGGTTGATGGTGATGCTGCTTCAGCAGTGACAACCACAGGTGTTTCCTCGTGATGCTGAGCGAGACGACGATATACTTTTTATGGCGGAAGAAATAGCAAATACTTTCAATGCAGGATCGTTCGAATCAAACGAAAGCATGCTAAACGAATTTTTTAATAGCGTTCACTCGATCATATATGACGACCATCGTTTGAATACTGAAATACTCAAGATAATGGATGATGAAAAACTCAATCAGTTTATCGATCTACCTGCCTGCTATGAGCGTTTCGAAAGCATAATTGAGGTACTTCTTCAAACC
>JAYPBG010000349.1:0-3949 GCA_038124075.1 Gammaproteobacteria bacterium | reverse complement strand
CTGACTGTTCGGACATCAAGCATAGCTAATTAATTAACATGCCTGGGCTTGGACAGGTATAGTGACAGAGAGGGAAACGAGCGCAATGAACTTTGCACTCCAACGTTCTTACTTCCAAGCAAGAGGCTGGTTGGGTATTGTCAATCTATATAATCGGTACAAGGTTGATGTTAAGTTCGTATGAACCGCCGAATACGGAACCGTACGTTCGGTGGTGTGGGCGCCGGGGCTGGTAGATCGGCCCTAGCGACCCGATTAAAACCCCAGTTACAATATTTTAACGCGGCGTAGGACACTCAAGTGTGCAATTCAGGAAGAAGTGGTCGCATTTGAAGTGACTGTACATTGACAGGCCTGCCCTAAATAAATTAGACTATAGTCTATTAATCGATTATACATATTTACGCGAAAAAACATTCATCAAAAAGTGGATTGAACATATTTCTAAATATTCAATATTTCTGTTTTAAACGCATCAGTATATAGCACGTATAAGCCATACAACGCTTCAACCAACTGTGGTGGGCTGAAAAATAACAACATTATTGAATACACTAAAGGTCAGAGAATAGTTATATGAACAGAATTACAGGATCAGAAAACATTTCAGAACATTCTACTGTGCATCCAAATCGCCCCCCTAACGAAAGGCGGTCTTCAAATACAATAGATCAGCGCCTAAGCCAAGTGCAAGCAACGAGTAACTCATATACAGCAATAGAGACCAGTAACGCAACGAGCCTTTTAAGACCAAACGGTGAACTTTTGCAGGGAAATAGCATCTCCTTCATTTCCAGAACAACCGATTCGTCTGAAATTGTCTATAATTCTCTAGATCTTTCTATAGGGAGAAGCCTACGTTCTGATTTAATGTCCACGCATCCCACTTCTTTCGATCAAGCTAATATTTTGCATTCAATCTTAGACGAACTGAACAATTTAATAGAGCGTTTTCCTGCAAAAGAGAAGATCCTTCCAGAATTAGAGCGCTATTTTATTAAAGAAATCGCCAGCCAACCAGGATCAAGAACGTCATTAAACGACAAAAAGTTATTAAAAAATTTTGTATCGACCCACTTTAATCGAGCCATCCTGCATGCAGTGAAGTCACTCGACGACCTCCCACATAGGACCATTAGCCTTATAGCCCGAAAAGCGATACATCCTTACATTAAAACCATTGATTCTAGAAAATTCTATTGGACAAAATTTGATGATTTTGTGGATAAAATAACCTACTCTAATGATGACGGTACTCTTCTAAGGCTATTAGAGGGTGAGCAGGCCTTTACTTATGAGCTCGTTAGTTTTACGCTGCATAGTGAAATTAGTTTCACCCCAACGTACGATAACCCGGATATAAAATCGCACGTTATTAAGGATATGTTATCGGATTTATCCGAACAAAATATCAAAAAGCTATCCAATCTTTTAATGTCCCACAACGATTTAGAGAAAGAGTTCAATTATCACCTCTCTGTACGACTCATAAATAAGTTCAATAAACATCTTGACTCATCTTTTACAGAGGCGCTTGCCAAGCTCATAGCCGTTACATGGAAAACCTCCTCAGATAACATCACAAATTCTATTGAATTACTTCTCTGTAAAGCAGGACTCCACTTCGTTACCAAAAAATATGGCATTGACCTGACCGTCAAACAGGAGAAAAAGGCAGCTATCGGTCTTCAAAAGAACATTAATTGCACAAAAGAGGGCTTTTTTGAAATTTTGAATAATAAGGAGTTGTTGGAAAATTTTTTATTTATGATACTCGATATTGATGGTTCTATTGAGAATCAAAAGGAGAAACTACGAAACAAGATTGTAGATCTACACCTTGGTCTCACTCCCAGACGAGTTAATGATGCAGTAGAGCGGCTAGTAGAAAGATACAACAACTCAATATGGCAGCTGGATCGACTTAATAGAGCAGCCCCCTCCAGGATTCAGAGTCACATTAATCAAATGCTTATCGGTGGTCAACTAGGAAATACCAACCGTAACACGATAAGTATTGTCATGCCTAAACTACCACCGCGCAGAGACAAAAAATTGGGTGAAAGTGATGCCAGCTACGCTTTTAAAAACATATCCAGTGTTCTTACGAAAAACCCTAATGCAAAAATTGAGATTAAATACCCTCTTCAAGGATTGACTGATCAGAGGAGAGGTCAATTTACAGTTGATATGGGCGGACCAACCAAAGAAGCGTTTACGGCAGCTATTTCACACATGGCTGATCTTGAAAATGCTGTAACAACCAACTCTGGTGTTATTGATCTGAATACTAACCCCTATAAGGGCTTATCTAGGTATCACAAGATTAATGAAGAAGCAAAAAATATGGGGCTGCTGATAGGGAAAGCAATGGAGTTGCATGTTGAGGGTATTTCACACAGTTATATTCAAAGGGTATCAGACCGACTCATTCGTTGCGTTGATAGCTTCCGTTTTGGTTCTCGGCACTCACTTTTCCAGAAGAATGGACTCTGCGCAGATCTCTACAAGAGCGGCCTTCAAGGCGAAAAAGTGGGACTGCTGACAAAAGAGTTGAAAGAATTCAACAATAACCAACTGTTAGAACTGCTTATTTTATTGGATCTTTTTCCAGACCTTAAAGATGGTATTTTTTCAAACCAAAACATGGTAGATCCCACAATGGTTCATCCAGCCATTGAACACTACTTCACAAAAAATGAAGTGGGAAGATGTTTTCGAGATGATGATGAAACACCCTCTGTTGCAATGATGAACTTGATGCTGGAGAAGGCAACACCTATCTGCCACTTTATCGATGGCTTCTATGACATAACAAAAAGCTTGGGCAAGATCGGCGATCCGATCTTTTTAGACGATTCTGATCTCAGCTTTTCTACTGCGTTAAATAAAATGTTTGGTGGCGCGACCCTTTATGATATCTTAACGGAAGAAAAATATTTAAATGAAATGGACAAAATTACGGTTCGCGTTGATGATTGTCTAAAAACTCATAGAAAAGATGATATTTCTGAGCTTACAGAGAAGGCAAAGCGAATATTTATTCGATTTGCTAAAGAGCATGCGTCTGAAGATGGCTGCAAAGCGCTCTCAGAGCATATCACCGCATCTGAATCCTTTGATCCGATCTCAGGTATTGTACTTGAACTAAAAGCCAATGGCGCACCCTTTTTTGGCCATACCTGTTTTAATACACTGGATATTGTTGTAAGTAGCATAGAAGGTGATAACGATGAGATGATTCTAGAGCAGTGGAAGAGCAATTTCGGTTCTATTCTTTCACAACCTAAACAGTTTTCCGACTTATAGGTATAATATGCGGAAACTTTCCTTTTGGGTTGACCTTATTCTACAAGGACATAAGTCCGACTCAATCCTAATGAACTATGCTTCATACTAAAGCGAGACAGAACCTCATTCATGGACGATTTTCCGCAATCAAATGCTTTTAAATTGGGGTTCTGGCGACATTCCCTCATTTATTTTCACGATGTAGGCTTAAGCTATATGTAGCAGGGGATCCAGAGCATACCATGATTTAGCATACAGTATTTTTCGGATCGAAAAGCAAACCTGAGTAGCTTGTTTTGATGAGGGGCGGCCCCCATTCGCGACAGGAGCGCCAAAAGCTCTGTAAGGCAATGATTTCAATAAAGAATTTTCAGGAATTTTTCCTGAGCCTAACAATTTTACACCAGCCTGATTATTTAATACTGTAATATGAACTTCAATAACCAATGTAATATTTATTAATATAAGTGATCAAAGTATAACCTCATTAAGTTCCGATAAAGCAAACTATCAGAACCGTTAGTGTAAAATGCATCCTAAACTTTCATGTTTTGAGTACAATCCCAGGCAATTCAACGGATTTAGAGTCCTAGGGACAAAGGAGTGTACATAGTCGCTGGCGCGAAATAGCAGCCTATTAGGTTGTTATTTGTTCTAT
>JAYPBG010000348.1:1602-3972 GCA_038124075.1 Gammaproteobacteria bacterium | reverse complement strand
ACACAAGAAGGCGGCGTGAATTTGAGCAATCTATTTCGCGCCAGCGACTATATAGGAGATGGAACCAAAAGAGCGCCCTATGCCAAACCCCAAAGAGAGTTCACGGCCCTCTGACAGCAACCAGATCGGTTTCAGCTCAGAGAAGGCGTACCCCTCAATCGAACGTGCCCAAAAAGAGAGACGGTCGATTCCCAGAAGTCTAGACACACGGCCTACCCCTCTTCCAGCAGCATTGACCAAGTGTGCCGGCGTTAACGTCACCCTTCCCTCAACATCCACAACACCTCGCTGGCGAAAATATTGATCCGTTTCGCGACCATAGAAGAGAGGGGTGCCCACCAACGCCTCATCACGGCTTACCGGTGCAGAAAGGGTTCTTAGCACACCTTCAGTATAGGGTGCATCATTCCAATCAATCTTGCGATACAGATCTCGAGCCAGCAGTACCGCATGAAGCGCAGGAGAAAGTCTCCACTCTACCCCCAGATCCAGCCCAAACCCCACCCCTGAAACGGACCTGTTCAAAGGGCGATCCAATAACTTATCTTGATCATAGTGGTACTGCAACATCAGATCCGCCTCTATCGAATCCTCTGCTAAGTAAGCAAGATGCCCCGTAATTTCACCGTCCAACAAACTGTTTGCTTTAAAAAGCTGTGCAGAGAGCTCAAAAGAGAACTGATCTGTGAGTGGCGTAAACAATTTAAATTGAAGGCCATTACCCGCCACATGGTAAACGTCCAAATCAACGGAAAAAGCGTCAGACGTAAGATCCAGATCACGTTCATGACGATATTTCAGACGAGCCACATCCTCACTGAAGCGAGCCAGATAATCATAAAAATAGAGATAGCGAACATCAAGGTAAGCCTTGCGTTGCCCCCCTTTGATGCTGTATTTAAGAGGAAGATGGCCAACGCCTAAGGTCAATCGATTTCGGGTCAATGCATAACGTCCAGGCTCTAATTGACCACGCCAATCATCGATCATACCGATGATCGAAATCGGCTTAGAAAAACTGAAGCTTTCCAGCGCTGCTTCAGCAGAAACAGATTCATCCCTATAGGGCACACCATCATGTACAGAGGCATACACAGAGGCGTGCACAGAGGCATAAACAGTAAGCAGAGCCAAAAGAAGGCATCGATTAAAAAAAGAAGAATAACCAAACCGGAAAGGGCGCTTTAAAAAGCGCCCTTTCCATATATTCAAGCAACAGAGAAAACATTGCTTAAACATCGACCGAACTACTGCCCAACCGTTGCAGGCAACAGCGACTCGAACGTACCATCAGAGTATCGAATCAGCCAGCTATCATTCGCCTGATATATATAGCCATAGATATCACTGTCGCTATTGTATAAACCAAGATGGCCGACAGACTCATCCTGATCCGTTAAAGATAGATTCAAAGAGAGCTGAGCATTATCACCATTACGAAGCGTATACAAACCCGTCTCCTCACCTTGATCTTCTTGGGTAATTGAAATCACCGAGTCATCGAAACTTAACTGAAGCTCACCGTCATAAATAAAGAACTCATCATAACCATAACGAGAGGTATAGCCGGGATAATAGGTATTTCTATATTCATAACCATCCACACCGCCATGAATCGAAGCCTCAACTTGAGGCAAACCAATGAGACCTAAGTCTACCGAAAGGCGCACAGAAGCAGAGTAATTCAAATCCAGACTCTCAGAAGAGTAGCCATAATAGGAGTGGTAGCGGCTATAGTGGTTATAGCCATCTATATCACTGAAAGTCAAGGAGACCGTCACACGGTTGAGTGCCTCTTCTTCATCAGCTGCTGAATCCGACTGCGCAGCACCCACTGAAGAGGGAAACATCACTGTACCATCCAAAGAGAAACTTAAAGGTGAAAACCTCAGATCAAAGCTGACACTGTTATCCGTTATAAAATCATAATTTCCACTCTCCTCTTCAAAAGCCAGCATCGCATGCCAATTACCTGAGAAAAGAGGATCAGCCTCCTCCGCTGCATTTTGATCTGCTACGCCCCCTTCGAGATCAACATAGAGCGCAACGTGAGCATCCAGCGCCACAACATAATCAAAAGCATTAAGGGCTTGCTCTTGCTCATGAGCGATAGGGTCAACCCCCTCTTCTTCTGCTTCTGACTCATTCAACATCGGCTCAGCAAGATAGAAGTCGACCCACATGAGATCCATATGGATCGGGCCCATACCGTCGCACTGATTATAACCTTCGTAACCTTGGCAAAAGGAAGGGTAAAAGAAAAAGCCATCATCATAACTATAATAACTGTAACCTATATCACCCTCATAGCGCTCTTTACTCATCAACGCAAGGGTCATATTTTCAATCTCAAGACGCACATCACGGTTA
>JAYPBG010000348.1:0-1592 GCA_038124075.1 Gammaproteobacteria bacterium | reverse complement strand
AAGTGAAGCATGACGGAGCGACTTCGGAGAGGATACACTCCCTTCAACGTCATCTCTTTCATACAAGCCCAAACTGTCAAGCTCGATAAGGCGCTCTTCAACCTGATAACGAACAGAGACCGTACCTTCCTGGTTGAAAACAAGCTCATCCTCTTCATGGATGTCCGTGGAGGATGTGACCGTCAAGCCTTCATGCTCAATTGAAAGCGCCTCCCAATCAAGCTCATCTGTATCCACGGATTCAGCGTACTCAACCAATATCTCGACAACTGCAGAGATGTCTGCACTGAACGTTTCCAGCAGCTGAGCAGCACGATCAGAGTAAGGGCTGACATCGTCCAATGTTTGATTTGCCGTTATCTCCCACTCGGATGCATTCGTATCAATAGCACCCAAGATGGCTTGAAATTCGTCCACTAACTTTTTCACTTTTTCCAAAGGTGTAACCGCTACAGCAAGATCTATCTCGCAAAGCGCATCGAGTGGCTCATCCAGCTGAGTGCCAAGGTGCAGTAATTCATTATGGACCTGATTAAGCAGCGTGCTGGGTATAGGGTATTGACGACCCAGCTCACGGAGTTCCAGTCGTGCTAAAGAGAATAAACTTCTGAATTGAGGAGTATCATTAGAGAGATCGCAATCCATAAACGCCTCAGTAAAGTTTTCAACACCGTCGATCGAACCCGCGGTATTCCTCAAAGGTAACGGCCCGAGCGCAGCGCTACTGAGTAAGGCATGTTTAAATGCTGAGCCAGCGTCGTCGCCAGAAAACGTCTCTTCACCGATTTGAGTCAAGTCAAGTGCATGAATAAACGGCAACGTACCCTCCATCATCGACCAGCGTGAGAGATAATTGTTTGCCGTTTCAATGGATTGTGCTGACAACTCAGAGGCCATTGCATACTCTGCAGCAGCATGAGTTAAAGGCGTGATGGTCAACTCAGCGAGCGGCTCTTGCGTTACATTAACAACCGCCGATAAAACAAAATCTTCATCGACCACCTGCCACTCTTTAAAATTAATCAAACCATCACCGTTAAGATCATGTTCACTTTCACCATAAACATGCCTACCACACCCGACAATGGCATCACAGATCATGCGTGTTTCTAGAGAAGCTTGGCCTTGGACTTTAATTAAAAGCGGGCCCGGCTCAATCGAAGGCAGTTCAAACTGACCCGTCTCATTCGTGAGTGTACGGCTCATCTCCACGAGCTCACCCGACTCATCCAACTGAAAGCTGATCACCTCTGCATTAGCCGTGACACCCTTGATTACTTGGCCAGAAATGACTTGAGACTTTTCATTGGACGACCGGCTATCACCCCCTCCTCCAGAATTACTGCACCCCGAAAGCCCTAATAAGAGCACTAAAAAAGGGAGCACAAAATATTTGGCATTTAATGTTATCTTTAAAAAACGAAACAGCCGACCAGTACTTACTACGGGAAAAAAATCTCTACGCATGACAATCCATTCCTTGTTTAATCTATTCTTGGTTTGCCAGCAATAGTAAGCCTCACCTCCAAGGATGTAAAGAGATTAGAGATTAGAGATTAGAGATTAGAGATTAGAGATTAGAGATTAGAGAT
>JAYPBG010000347.1:0-3980 GCA_038124075.1 Gammaproteobacteria bacterium | reverse complement strand
CGAAGCAGGCCGTTGAAAATAACAAACCAAAGTTGGCTATTCACTATTACGGAAGGGCTCTGACCGAGTATCAAAAAGCGAATGTGAATGACATGTTCAATTCGCACGTTAAACAGTTGGCTGAAGTGATTAGGCAGCTTCAAGGTCGCCCCATCAAAGAAAAGAAAAAGCCCACGGAAGAGGTTGGCAATGAACTCAGCAAAGGGCTGGACGAACTCATAACCGAAGAGGAAGGCAACAAAAAAATTAAGTATTAAACGACCCGTTAATCAATCCTCCAAAAGCTTCTCTATGCTTTTAGCCATCTTAAGCGGTGAGACCTTAGGGGAGTAGCGCCCTTCTACCTCTCCATCCCGACCGACCAGAAACTTTGTAAAATTCCACTTAATGGCTTCTGTTCCCAAAAGCCCAGGAGCTGCGCGTTTCAAATATCGAAACAGAGGGTGTGCGCCCTCACCGTTCACCTCAATTTTTGAAAAGAGCGGGAAGGTTGTATGAAAATTAAGCTGACAGAACTGCTCAATGTCAGAATCACTGCCGGGCTCCTGACCACCAAACTGATTACAAGGGAAGGCTAAAATTTCAAAGCCTTTTTCATGATACCGTTTATAGAGTGTCTCCAATGCTTCATACTGCGGTGTAAAACCACATTGACTGGCTGTGTTGACGATGAGCAGCACCTGCCCCCTATACGGGTCAAGCGTCATACGCGTTTGCTGAGCGGTTTTAATCTCTAGATCGTAAAAAGAGCCTTTTTCTACTTGAATATCACTCACAACATCACCTCTTCAGATATTAAGTATTTTAAGATATTAAGTGTTAGGCGCATCTGGCTCTGAAACACTCACCAGGTTATCTCTGCTGTCCTGAAAACTCAGCGACCGATCTTCATCGTCACTGCCATGATCATAAACCTTACGACTCGGTTTTTTCAGCTGTTTTTTCAACTGTTTTTTCAGTTCTGCCCGATGCTCAGGTGCCGCAGCGTTTTCAACGCCATCGACACCCCTCTCACCATATTCAGGATGACTGGAGAAGGCTTGCTTGTCACGCTTACTGTTGCTTTGCAGATGCTGCTCCCAACAGGACCTTCCAGCAATCAGTGCGCCCTCATCTTCTAGACTTGCAACGGATACTCTATTTTTACCACAATGTTTGGCATCATACAGAGCTTGATCCGCTTTACGCAGCAACGTCTCTCTTGCACCAACTTCATCTGCAATGCCAGGCATAGGCTGATCACTGGCAACACCCGCCGATACGGTCACACAGGCTTTAACCGGCGAATATTGATGAGTAATATCGAGCTGAACGACACTTTGACATATCCGCTCAGCAAGCCGTCCGGCCTCTTCACCACTGATACCTGGTAACAACAAGAGAAACTCCTCTCCACCATAACGTACCGCAAGATCACCCGGTCGATTGGCAAACTCGGCAAGCAGTGCACCTATTTTAACCAAGCACTGGTCACCCGTGGGGTGCCCATAGTGATCGTTATACTGCTTAAAATGATCAATATCAATCATGCAAAGCGATATGGGCATCCGGTTTCGCTCTGCTCTACGCCACTCTTTTGTATACACTTCATCAAACTGGCGCCGATTTGCCAACCCCGTTAAAGGGTCAAACTGCGCCAAGTAATGGAGTGAATCATTATCACGCTTCAACCGACGCCGCTCTGTTGAAATATCGCGCAATTTAAAATAGTGGTTACGAATATGCATTTCATTGGAAAACGACGTCATAAGCCCAATCGTCGCCACTGCCAAATAGAAGTAGCCTTGAATCATCACGGTCATGGCATCAAGCTGAACATGCCAATAGCCCAGCAGCAGAAACAGCCCCATCACAATACCACTGCAGATAGCCGGAATAAATTGTAAACACGAGACGATCAAGCTGGCCATCTGAGTCAACATCAGACCAGAAAAGTAGATCTGACGAACCGCCGGATCAGGCACCTGGACCATCATCCACCATAGGAAGATCTGTATCAAAATAACATAGCTGGACACAATCAGCTGATGCTTGTGTGAAAGCTTAGAAGAGAATGCTAAACCGCATAAACCCAACAGAATGGGTAAACCAAATAGATAACGTATCACCAGCACCGAAGTGCAATAGGGCTGAAGCGCCTCAGTCTTAAGAAGGTAGAGATCAAGGAGCCCAAAGAGCACGTATAGCAGCGTTGCCATAACCAACAGCACACGAATTGAACCCAGATAGGTATCGCTGTAATAGCGCTGATAGCCAGCGCGCAGCTGCTTAGGAATTAATATATGAGCATCAACGAGACGAGCAACAAACGGCAATTTCAAACGAATCAACTTCATCATGTGACAATACACTTCTAGGGCTTGTGAATTTCGTTGTAGAACAGAGACTACTGAGCACCCACGAGCCCTGAATGCAGACCATCACTGACGCACTGTCATTAATGAAGCATCGCAAATAGTTTACGGCGATACTGTTTCGCTAACGGCTCATTAGGGCCCAACAGGTCAAATACAAGCAAGAGGCTCTTTCGACCCAGCTCATCTCGATAGGAGGAATAACGAGCAGCGAGATCCATAAAGTGGTCCAATGCGGTTGAGTAGGCCTCCGCAATCACCTCTTGTACTCCAAGATTATAGATGAGTTCTGCTATCTCATCGCTGTTTTCACCTTTTTTTTCATCAGCTCCACGCAACTGAGTTAACTGCGACGCCAAGGCCTCTTTACTTGGCAGCGCTTCAGAAATACGGGCAAACTGGAGTCGAGCAGCCGCGGCTGTTCGAGCCGCTTCACCACTCGGCAGGTTTTCAACCACCGTTTCAGCACCGTCAAAGTCTTTCTGATCAATCAAAATATACGCCAACCACTTCTGATACTCATAATGCTTAGGGTTTTTCTCAATGGCCTCTTTTAGAGCCGCCAAGGCTTCAGGGTAAGCCCCCAAACGACGGGCCCGTTTAATCTGCTTAATCAAGGCATCATTTTCACTGTCATCGTCCGCTTCAGGCGCTTCAACGTGTTTATCCAGCATCGATTTAACAGCCTCTTCTGTCTGAGCTCCGGTCAACTCTTCAACAAACTGCCCCTGTTTTAAAAGACGCAGTGTTGGCAAGCCTCGAACACCCAACTGCTGAGCAATCATCGGGTGCTCATCTGCATTCACCTTGGCTAAAACAAAGGCACCTTTATAATCATTGGCCAACTTCTCAACAATCGGCATTAACGCTTTACACGGTTCACACCAGTCAGCCCAAAAATCCATCAGCACAGGTGTCGTAGCTGAGAGCGAGAGCACATCGTTGATATTTTCCATAGTAATATCGACAATAACAGGCTGATCACTGCCTGTACTGTTGCCACCAGCATCGCCCGGTTGAGGCGCACTTTTTGAGCTCTTTTGGGACTGGGCTGATCGAATGGGGCCACCGGGTGTGATAATCTGACTCATGGAATAGTTTCCCTAGTAGGTTTAAAAGGTTTTCTTCATGCCAAACGCAAATTCATTTTAAAGAAAGCCGTGAAATGGATCAATGGCTGCAAAACGACACGCTTATTTAGCCCTCGGTAAACATCATGCTAAATCGGTATATAGGTTGCTGCAGGTGACACCCCTTTTGGCACAAGCATCATGCAGTGACGGCCTGAGTAACGGCTTGAGGGGCACTGCATCGGCTCGTAACCATGATCCAGCCCAGCCAACCAAACGATTTTCCTCTTTATCCCCTTTTCCTTCTTTTCTCTCTTTTCCCCATCGACACCGTCATGATCTGAGAGCTGCTCAAGCCGCGCCGTCAAAACCTGCTCTCGATGCCGATCCCGCGCCTCAATTATCACGTTTCTATATGCATTAAAAGCCTGTTTAACGGAGACAGGCCAACGAACATTGCCTCGAGTATCCTGATCAAAGCGCACCCCCTTTGAGCGACAGAGCGCCCTGAACGCCGCCTTTTTCTCCAGGCCTTCATGAATTAAATCCAGGTCAT
>JAYPBG010000346.1:2942-3998 GCA_038124075.1 Gammaproteobacteria bacterium | reverse complement strand
GCAGTGGACTACACCCTTATTTGAGCGCACTTTTCACCAGCGACATAAACCACATCAACAAGCTGTAGTCGCCAGAAATCTCAATCCTCTTATCTTGAATCGCTTTTAAGAATGCATTCACATCACCTGCTGTCAAGGTCTTAATTGCAAAGCGCGCACTGATAAAATTCACCGTAATGGAGGGAAGTTGATGCCCACCCCCAAAAACGGATACGGTCGAGTCCGCCACAACAAAGTGATTAACCGAGCGGCCATCTTTTGTTTGGAACGCTTTGCACCCTCTTACGCTTGCGAGAGATTTTCCACACTAATAGATTAAGCAACACCATAAAAGCAAAACGATAGAAAGACTCAACAATATTGCCTAAGAGCTTCTTCATATAAAACAACACCTCTAACAGCTTAAAACAGCTTAAAACAGCTTAAAACAGCAATTGACACTTACACCCTTCCCATATACATTGGGTCTATTTTCAGGGCAGCAAGATTGTACAATATTAGCACGACACTGCCTACTGTGTTTTCAGGTTATGTTTTCAAAGACAAGAAACAGAGAAAGAAGGGTGTTAAAATGAGCATCAAACTCGGACAATCACTACCAAAAGTCTCCATAAAAAGCAAAGGGGAAGCCACACTTCGTGAGGGAAAAATAGTCTACCAAACCTGGTGCTCCAGCTCACTGACCGGAAAGGTTCGAGTGATTATGCACATCGCCGGTAAAACCCATGCCAAAGCGATGAATGAGCCGTTTATCGAAGCCCTTAAATCGGCTAAATTCTCTAAAACTCACTATCAAACAACCACAATCATCAACCTCAAGAACGCCATTTTAGGCACCGGCGCCATTGTGACCGGAAAAGCAGAAGCGGGAAAAAAAGCATACCCCTGGAGCAGTGTCGTTCTAGACAGCAGCGGTGAAGCCCGAAAAGCCTGGGGGTTAAAGAAAGACAGCTCAGCCATTATACTGGTAGACCAACGGGGCGAGGTTTTGTTCTTTAAAGATGGCAAACTCTCCACAGATGAAATAGAAGACCTTATTACAGACATCGATGCAAC
>JAYPBG010000346.1:0-2932 GCA_038124075.1 Gammaproteobacteria bacterium | reverse complement strand
ATACCTGCCTAAAAAAAGATCTACCTAACCGTAGATCTCTGACCAGGCATCAACAGGGTACATCATTTTTGAGAGCGCTCAATCGGACATTAACCTTAATCGGGCATGGATTATGGCGGTAGACAACCCTATAAAAGCAAAGGGAAACGGCTCAAAGCAGCGCTCTGAGCAAGATGAAAAGTACCGATACATTAAAGCGCTCTTTGAGCGCTCACATCCAGCAACCTCACTTGAGATTGCCCCCAACAGAGGCAACTCCCTCCTACTCCAATCGGGCGCACTCGACAACCAACCAGACAGCAGCAGCTTAATGCTCATTAACCCCAGCTCTCAACAGCCTCCAGCCCCACCAAAACCCATATCAACAGACGACCTCATGGACAGCCTGGTCGATGGCACTGACCTTAACGACAGTGAGTTGGCCGAACTCCTAACACAACTGATTCCAGAGGATGAGCCCACCTCTGAAGAGCATGGACCTCTCGATCACCCCGCGATCGAATTCATTCCATCCCCTTCAGCAACGGTGCTGCCCGACCTCTTTGCCCAAAACCAACGCGTCGATTTTGCCCTACTCTCTGGGTGGCGCCCATTCGACTATATTTTCACCGACTTCTTCTATATCGACAAACTGCTGAACAACAACGGTCTTATTCTCTTCGATCACGCTGACAAACCCTCCACAAGAAAGTTATGTCGATACATCATTAACAACCTGCCCTACCAATATGTCAGCAGTGTACGAGACAAAAGTCGCCGCCCATTGGTCGAGCAACTCTTAAAGCGCCATTTAAAGAGGATTCCCATCGTTTCAGACAAGCTAAAGCACTACATCCGCCCAGAAGTACTCGACACAGAGTATGCAACCCTCCTTGATCGCCCCATGGTCGCACTTCGCAAAGTGAGCAACGATAGGCGAACCCACAGCTTCCACGAAGCCTTTTAACGCCTTTCACCCGCCACATACCCCTTCACCCCCACCGCTTTTCGGCGAACACAGAAAAAACATTCAAAAAATATGAGTGAATCGTAGAGAACATTGGAAAAAAATAGAGTTTTAGAATTATAATAAGCCTCACTGAATGCATAGCCATCGCATATCATCGAATATCGTCGAATATCGAACATAAAATGGCTATAGATACGCCAATCAAATCGAAAACGGGCTCGCGAATGACATTGGACGACACTGCAGTTAAAGAATCATCCGTAACACCTCAACAAGAGGAGTCTCCTTGCATACAACTGAAAGGAAGCATGTTTACCTTAACTGTGCTCGAGATAAGACGCTATCGCTACGACGAATTCACGCGAGAGATTGCAGAGGTCGTCAAGCAAGCACCCAACTTCTTCAATCAAACACCGGTGGTCCTCAACCTCGATAAGCTCGAAAACCCAAAAGAGACCATTGACTTCATCGACCTTGTACAGATCTGCCAAGAGTACGGTTTGCATCCCATTGCAATAAAAGGCGGCGATGAAGACCAGCAGATTAACGCCCTGGTTGCAGGCCTTCCACGCCTTCCAAAAAGCGGTCAAAAAGCAGCCGCTCAACGGCCTACACCCAACCATCAACCTGGCGGCACACCGGCAATCGATGCATCCGACATGATTGATGATGATGCAGAGAACTATACAACCAAGCTTATCACCCACCCGGTACGATCCGGACAACAGATTTATGCAGCAGGCGGCGACCTTGTTGTCCTCTCTTCCGTCAGCCCAGGCGCGGAAGTGTTAGCGGATGGCAATATTCACGTATATGGAACACTGCGTGGTCGCGCCCTTGCTGGCGTAAAAGGTAACAGATCTGCTAGAATTTTTTGCCAAAGACTGGAAGCGGAGCTAATCTCCATTGCAGGGCATTACAAAATCAGCGAAGATCTGCGTAACTCCCACTGGCAAAAAAGCGCTCAGGCTTCGCTCTCTGGGAAACAGTTAACTATCAAAGCACTTATCTAAAAGGAAACAAACCTTGGCTAAGATTATTGTTGTAACCTCAGGAAAAGGTGGTGTTGGCAAAACAACCACAAGTGCCTCCTTCGCAACCGGACTTGCATTAAAGGGTTATAAAACGGCGGTGATCGATTTTGACGTTGGTCTCAGAAACCTCGATCTTATCATGAACTGTGAACGCCGAGTTGTTTATGACCTGGTCAACGTCATCAATGGAGAGGCCTCTTTAAAGCAAGCGCTCATCAAAGATAAGCGCTGTGAGAATCTGTTCATACTGCCCGCCTCTCAAACACGTGATAAAGATGCACTGACCATAGAAGGCGTTCAAAAAATTCTCGATGAACTCAAGGAGAATTTCGACTTTATTCTATGCGACTCCCCTGCAGGCATAGAAAAAGGTGCTCAAATGGCGCTCTATTTTGCCGATGAAGCGATCATTGTCACCAACCCTGAAGTCTCCTCTGTTCGAGACTCCGACAGAATTCTTGGAATTCTCCAAAGCAAATCAAAACGTGCAGAGATGGGTGAAGACCCTGTTCGAGAGCATCTACTGCTCTCTCGCTATGATCCAGACCGTGTTAATCGTGGTGACATGCTAGGTGTGGAAGATGTTCAAGAGATCTTGGCCATCCCGCTTCTTGGTGTCGTCCCAGAATCGAAAACCGTATTAAATGCTTCAAACGAAGGTATACCTGTTATCTGGAACAAGGACAGTACGGCAGGGCAGGCCTACGATGACGCCATCGAGCGTTTTCTAGGAAAAGATATACCCCACCGATTTATAACCCCAGAGAAAAAAGGATTTTTCAGACGCATGTTCAGGGGAAGTGAATGAAATTTTTAGACTACTTTAGAACCAAAAACAAAGGGACCGCTTCTGTTGCTAAAGAACGACTGCAAATCATAGTCGCTCATGAAAGGGGCAGCACAAGCGGGCCTGACTCCTTACCGCAGCTCGAGCAAGACATCGTAAACG
>JAYPBG010000345.1:0-3999 GCA_038124075.1 Gammaproteobacteria bacterium | reverse complement strand
GTGAAGCGTGTGAAGATTTGAACGATGTCGATCCAAGCCTGATCATTGAAGAGGCCATTAAAGGCCTTTATGACGGCGTCTCCCAACAAGATGTCAATACCGCGTTGGTCATTGCATCACGCACACTTGTTGAGCAAGAACCTAACTACTCCTATGTCACTGCACGGCTGCTGCTGGACCAGCTTCGCAGTGAAGACTTGCACTTTCTCGGCATCGCTGAACAAGCGACACAGAGTGAGATCTCCTTTTTGTATGGTGAAGCCTTCAAAGCCTACCTCAAACGTGGCACCCAACTGGAGCTTATCAGCCCTTCGCTGATCGAACTCTTTGACCTCGAAAAAATCAGCGCAGCGCTACAGCCTGAGCGCGACCTGAACATCACCTACCTGGGCCTACAGACACTGTATGACCGCTACTTCTTACACTATGACCATGTCCGCTTTGAACTGCCACAAATGTTCTTTATGCGCGTCGCTATGGGACTGGCAGCACGAGAAGAAGATAAAGAGGCACGCGCGATCGAGTTCTACAACCTGCTCTCACAGTTTGACTATATGAGCTCGACGCCCACCCTCTTTAACTCAGGCACACTAAAACCACAGCTCTCATCGTGTTACTTGACAACCGTGCCCGATGATCTCTACGGCATCTACAATGCCATTCGGGACAACGCCATGCTCTCTAAGTGGGCCGGTGGCCTAGGTAACGACTGGACACCTGTACGCGCATTAGGCGCCTACATCAAGGGGACCAACGGCAAATCTCAAGGTGTTGTCCCATTCCTGAAAGTGGTAAACGATACGGCCGTTGCCGTCAATCAGGGAGGCAAGCGTAAAGGGGCGGTCTGTGCCTATCTCGAGACTTGGCACTTAGATATTGAAGAGTTTTTGGAGCTGCGCAAAAACACCGGTGATGATCGCCGCCGTACTCACGATATGAACACCGCAAACTGGGTGCCTGACCTCTTTATGAAGCGCGTTTTCCGAGACCAAGAGTGGACACTCTTCTCGCCCAACGACACACCGGATCTGCATGACCTCTACGGCACAGCCTTTGAAAAGCGCTACTGCGAGTACGAACAAAAGGCCGCCGATGGCGAGATTGCACTCTTCAAGAAGGTCTCGGCCAAAGGGCTATGGCGAAAAATGCTCTCCATGCTGTTTGAAACAGGTCACCCCTGGATCACCTTTAAAGATGCTTGTAACCTACGTTCTCCACAGCAGCACGCAGGCGTTGTGCACTCGTCGAACCTCTGCACAGAGATCACCTTAAACACCTCTGATGATGAGATTGCAGTCTGTAACTTAGGCTCCGTTAACCTTGCCAACCACCTGACTAAAAATGAGGCGGGTCAGCTGGAACTGGATATGAAGAAGCTGGAGAAGACCGTTCGCACGGCGATACGGATGCTCGATAATGTGATCGACATTAACTACTACTCCGTACCGCAAGCAAAAAATTCCAACATGAAGCACCGCCCAATCGGCCTCGGCTTAATGGGCTTTCAGGATGCACTCTATATGCAACGCATCCCTTACTCATCGCAAGAAGCGGTCGAGTTTGCTGACCGTTCTATGGAAGCGATCAGCTATTTTGCAATTCTTGCATCGACCGAGCTGGCTGAAGAGCGTGGCCGTTACGAAAGCTACGAAGGTTCACTCTGGAGCCAAGGCATCTTACCGATCGACTCACTGAAACAGCTGATTGAGAGCCGTAACAGAGCTGATCACAACCAAGAAGCGGCCACCCCAAAGAGTGAGCAACGACGCCGTAAAGAGGATACACCGGCAAACTTCATTGAGGTCGATCAGTCGCAAACCCTCGATTGGGATACGCTGCGCCAGCGCGTTCTAAAGACCGGTATGCGCAACTCCAATGTAATGGCCATTGCCCCGACCGCAACCATCGCCAACATTTCAGGGGTTTCACAGTCGATCGAACCGACTTATCAGAACCTTTATGTAAAGTCGAACCTTTCAGGCGAATTTACCGTGGTGAACCCTCACTTAGTGACCGCACTTAAAGAAGAGGGGCTGTGGGATAACGTCATGGTCAATGACCTCAAATACTATGACGGCAGTGTAAGCCGCATAGACCGTATCCCTGAGCCTCTCAAACAGCTCTTCTCAACCGCTTTTGAAGTAGAGCCGCGCTGGTTGGTCGATGCCGCCAGTCGTCGACAAAAGTGGATTGACCAAGCACAATCGCTCAACCTCTATATCAATGAGGCCAACGGTAAAAAGCTTGACATCACCTATCGCATGGCTTGGTTTAGAGGGCTGAAAACCACCTATTACCTTCGAGCGATAGGCGCTACCACAGCCGAGAAATCTACGATCAATACGGGTCACTTAAACGCTGTCAAAAGCGGACCAGAGGGTGAGGCAGCACCAGAGGCAGAGCCTCAAGCAGCCCCCGTACCGCTCGCCTGCTCTATCGATGACCCTGATTGCGAAGCATGTCAGTAGTACCGATGCAGTAGCAGTTTCAGTAGCAGTTTCAGTAGCAGTAGTAGTTTCAGTAGCAGTAGCAACGAAACCTATAGAAATCAAAAAAACATGGATGTCACACACGTTTATCTAGTTGAGGAGACACGTTATGCTGAGTTGGGATGATTATGAAGAAGAGGATGTGAGCACGCTCAATAAAGAAGAGCATGCTAACGATGCAGGAAACATGGAAAAGCCAGAGACCCTGGAAAATTCGACAAGCTCGACACACTCAAAAAAGAGAAGCCATGAGGAAGGCGTAGAGTACGCACCTGCCGCGGCTGCTCAACAGCAGGTGGCAGAGCCCCCCGCTCAATACAAAGCCTCTAATGAAGGGGGCGTAATCAACAACGCCCTGCTCGATAAAGCAAAGCAACATCTTGATGAGATGGATGTCGCCCCAGGCCTGGCTGAGCTTGAAATGGGTGCGCGCCGAGTCGAGGTGGACGACAAGCAGATGATCAACTGCCGTGCCGACCTTAATCAGCTGGTGCCCTTTAAATATGATTGGGCCTGGCAAAAATATCTCGATGGTTGTGCAAACCACTGGATGCCTCAAGAGGTCAACATGTCAGCGGATGTCTCTTTATGGAAAAACCCAAATGGTTTGACCGACGATGAGCGCACCATTGTGAAACGCAGCTTAGGCTTCTTCTCTACGGCCGACTCGTTAGTGGCTAATAATTTGGTATTGGGTATCTATCGCTTTATTACCAACCCAGAGTGTCGTCAATACCTTCTACGCCAAGCGTTTGAAGAGGCGATTCACACACACGCCTATCAATACTGTATCGAATCTCTCGGCATTGATGAAGGCGAGGTCTTTAATATGTACCGTGAAATCCCAAGCGTGGCACGCAAAGCCACTTGGGCACTGCAGTACACGCAAGATTTGGGCGACCCAAACTTTAAAACCGGCACTGTAGAAAATGATCAGCGTTTACTGCGTAACTTGATTGCTTTTTACTGTGTTATGGAAGGGTTATTCTTCTATTGTGGCTTCTCT
The DNA here is from genome assembly GCA_038124075.1 of Gammaproteobacteria bacterium. Lineage (GTDB taxonomy): Bacteria > Pseudomonadota > Gammaproteobacteria > Pseudomonadales > JAYPBG01 > JAYPBG01. The sequence goes on along the minus strand of JAYPBG010000345.1, from coordinate 504 downwards.
CAAATACTCTCAATGGGGCGCCGTAATAAAATGACCGGCACAGCCGAACAGTTTCAATACATTCTGCGAGATGAATCCATGCATGTAAACTTCGGCATCGACGTCATCAACCAGATAAAATTGGAGAACCCTCATCTCTGGACCCAAGCGTTCCAAGAAGAGGTGACCCAGATGATCCTCGAAGGCACAGAACTGGAGATTGAGTACGGTCGCGATACCATGCCACGCGGTGTACTCGGCATGAACGCCAATATGATGGAGGAGTATTTGCACTTCATCTGTAATCGCCGCTTAGCACAACTGGGTCTCCCAGAGCAGTACCCCGGTGCACAAAACCCTTTCCCTTGGATGTCGGAGATCATGGATCTACGAAAAGAGAAAAACTTTTTCGAAACCCGAGTCACCGAGTATCAAGTGGGCGGCGCACTCGCCTGGGACTGACTCGATCCTCCAGATCATATCCACCCCATAAGGGGCTGACTCCACCGTCAGCCCCTTTATATT
>JAYPBG010000344.1:3461-4011 GCA_038124075.1 Gammaproteobacteria bacterium | reverse complement strand
AGGTTAACATTTCTCTATTTTACCCTGGTGTCTCATTTTTGGGGTCCACTATAACCACCTCCATGCCTTTAACCGTTTGCCCTTTTTGAGACTCAGCTAAATGGATGGTACTGCCTTCCAAAAACCCTCCTGACATCTCCTTTATATTATGCAAAAGATTAAAATAGGCACCCCAAATACCTCCTTTTTGTTTTTTATCACCTTCGGACAGATCACCATTATATGCCGCATCAGCACCTTCGTGCTCATCTTTAACCTGTTGACTCTCGACAGGCTCAACATCCCCTGTTCCAGGCAGCCGTGCCCCCTCAAGCACCCTCACGGGAAAGTGTCTCAAAACCTCTTCACCAGCTCTCGCCGCTATAGGCAGTTTTATATGGCTTTCACCGAGTATTACCAGCGTTTTTCCCTCTTTTTCAAGCACATCAACCGAGTGGCATGCCGTTTCAGCATGTAGTAAGGCCTCTATAACGTCCGGTGTTAATGCTTCAGGGAGAGGGTCTGAAGGATCCCCGTTCAGAGCCAGGGGTCTTAAAGCACTGTTGACATG
>JAYPBG010000344.1:0-3451 GCA_038124075.1 Gammaproteobacteria bacterium | reverse complement strand
AGCCACTGTTAAATTAGGCAGAGATGAGTAAGTGGTGGTCGTCGATAAAAATGTCATTTGCCAATATCCTTATTACATATAGCTTAAAGCGTATTCTCTTCAGCTTCATTTAAACAACAGATGTGTATTTTAAGAATCACAAACACACAGCCAAACGATAGAATAACAAATAACTGGCCGATTACATAGATTTTAATCCACAGCTCACGCACTTCTCTTTTTTACCACCAAAAAGCCGCCATCTCGGCAATGCCTAAGCCTGACAGAAACATCAAAACATCATAAAAAAGAGGTTGATTCACCATAATCATTCAGATAGGTTATCAAGGTTTTTTGCCATACGTCTTCAACACCCATACTCTTTAACAACCCCCTGGAGTGAAAATGAACAGCCCCATCTTTCAAGTGGATGCCTTTACCGATCAACTCTATTCAGGTAACCCTGCCGCCATCGTGGTTCTGGATAACATGCCGGATGCCAAGCAGATGCAAGCGATCGCTGAAGAGAATAACCTCTCCGAAACCGCGTTTCTCGCTCCAGAAAAAGATGGCTTTCATATTCGATGGTTTACCCCCAGCACCGAAGTGGACCTCTGTGGTCATGCAACCTTAGCAGCAGCCCACGTTCTTTTTAACGAGCTGAAACGGCCCGGTGATACGGTTATCTTTTACTCAAAAAGTGGTCCTTTACCCATTGTTCGGAACAGCCACAGTTTCACCATGGACTTTCCAACCGACTCACTCTCTGGCCCCATCAAGCCCTGCCCTGCACTTTTGAGCGCATTGATGGATAATCAAAACCAAGCGGTCACACCTGCGCAGCTCTTCAAGGGCCGCAATGACCTCTTAGTGGTTTTAGACAATGAGCAGGCTGTGCGCACCATCGCCCCGGACGTAAGGGCCCTTTTGTCCGTTGATGCACGCTGCGTAATCCTCACAGCCGAAGGAGAAAGCTGTGATCTTGTCTCACGTGTTTTTGCACCGCGAGCAGGCATTCCAGAAGACCCTGTCACCGGCTCCGCCCATACCACCTTGACGGCATACTGGTCACCCAAACTGAATAAAGCCCGCTTAACGGCCAAACAGCTCTCAAAAAGAACAGGGGTTGTTGAGTGTGAGCTGAAAAATGATAGAGTATTTCTAACAGGTCAAGCCATCACATATATGCGTGGCGAGATCAACATAGATGTACGTTAAATGAACGTTAAATGAACGTTCATAGCAGGTTACAAGCATAATATGATCAGTTATTTAGATCAAACACCGGTTTTTTCACATGAACGTCACAGTGATGCTCTTCAGAAAACATTAACCCTGGCTCAAAAGATGGACCGGTTAGGTTGCCAACGATTTTGGTTTTCTGAGCACCATGGCGCCCCGTTCTTTGCCTCAGCCGCACCCGATGTCATGATAGGGAAAACAGCTGCGCTGACTGACCGTATTCAGTTAGGCGCCGGTGGTATCCTGATTCGAAACCACAACCCGATTCAGGTTGCAGAGCGCTTTGCCCTTCTTGAAACCTTGCACCCAAATCGCATCAACCTCGGCATCGGAATGGCGACAGGTGCTGATCCATTTGGAGAACAGTACCTCAACAGCAGCACCTCAGAAGAGGGCTTCAATAAATTGCACACGTTGAGCACGATGCTTAACAATCAAGCGTCCAATTTTCGCATTGCCCCTTACTTTTCTGAACAGCCACCCTTATGGGTTTTAGGCAAATCACCTTATATGGCGCAATATGCTGCTGAACGAGGGCTGCCCTATGTGCACGGCAGTTTTATTGATATGAGCGACGAAGAGGCCTCTTTTACCGCCTACCGTAAGTCGTTTCAATCTGATAAAGGTATAAACCCTCACCTTGTTTTGGCTATTTTTGCATTGGTATACGATACTGAAGAGGAGGCGATGATCAAAGTGGCGCCTTATAAAAAATGGTATGCTGAAGTCTATCATCGGCGCCAATACCTCCCTTTTTCTGAAACTGAGGTGGCTCTAAACACACGCCTCTCTGATGAAGAGCAGAGGGGGCTTGACCTTTCTGGACGACTGAGGTTTGTTGGTCAATCCAGCGCCGTCCTTGAAAGAGTAGCAACGATAAAGAAAAAGTACGCCATAGACGAGGTTATGATCATCTCTATTGCGCAGTCAGCCAATGACCGCTTAAATACTGTTAAAGCGTTTTTAAATATCCCCTAATAAACGGACACAATCGAACCCGTTTTATAAACCGGTGAAACCATGCGTGACCTACCCACGTTTATCGACAGCGATGATGCGATTGAATATTATACAGATCAGACCTGTGAGGAGGCGGAAAAGGCCTATATTACCGCCTACCTCAGCAAAGAGGGCTTCACCAATCGAGATATACGTGCTGCTCTTGACATTGAAAAGGTCTATACAGTCACCCATCTCAAACGCGCCGGCTCTCTATCTGAAGAGGCATTGGTACTCTGGCTGAACAACCCCGGCAAACTCTCTTTGAGCCACATGCGCGTCATCTCTCGACTGCCCGAGCCCCAACACCTCGAGGCACTTAGAAAAGTGATTGCACACAGATGGTCGGTGGAGCAGTTGATTCGATTCATTCAGAACGACCCTGACCAAGATGCTGATGTTATCCGATTTACCGAGCGCATGTCTGAAGTGCTTGGGCGTTCAATTAATATTCAGTTTGATAAGCGTAAGCAGAGTGGATCGCTGACGCTTGATTTCTGGTCTCTGGACGATCTAGACGGTTTAGCAAAGCAACTTGGGTTTGAACCATCAGAGTGGCTTTGATCTTTTTTAGCCCCTTCCCTCTCATTAAGCGTTTCTCATCTGCCATACCACACTCTCTATTGTTCCATCCCCCCTGAAATAGACAATCGCATCATAATATTTGGTCGGCTCCATCAACTCGATCTCTTCAAAATAGGCCATTCCCTCTATCACCATCTCCACCGCACCTGAAAAAGCCCCCCTGGTTCGGCGAACGGGCTTTCGATGCAGCTCTCCTCCGCCCCTTTTCAATTGGGTAAACCACTTATTGAGCCTCTCTGGAAGTTGATTAATATTCACCCTACCGGCAAAAACAACCTTAACCTCTCTGTTTTTTTTAGCCAGCTCTTCGCTCAAATCGCGGTCAAATGCCTCAGAGTCTATAAAAACAATCGCCTCATCGCTCAAATCAGGTTGGGAGAACGCTACCCCATTTTGAGTATCAGGTGCTTTATGTTCTGATTGATATCGATCAACCACTTCGAGATTGCCTGCTTGAGGGTGCTCGTTTATTGCACAGCCTGTTGTTAAGATAGAGAGTGTTTTGGTTATTGTGAGGCTCTTCTTTACACGCTCACTGTATTCAGTCGATATTGCTTGCATCCTTTTTTCTCCTTGCCTTGCCTTTCATTTAATTTCCCTTTTGTTAAGCATTTTTAGTCGCGCGACTAAAAATGGTCCTCTAAAG
>JAYPBG010000343.1:1072-4020 GCA_038124075.1 Gammaproteobacteria bacterium | reverse complement strand
AATCTCAGGTGCTACCACTTTGAGCCAAGCACCCGCTCTCGCCAACAGCGATGCTTTGCGCAAAGCCACCTCGCCCCCCCCTACAACAAGGCAGCGCTTATCTTTCAGCTTTAGATGCGCGGGAAAATAGTCCATCCTACAACCTCAACAAGATCCAGCTCTCTCTATCGGGCTTTCACCCACCTTCGTTTACACTCACCCTAAATTTTAAGCCAGCCAGAGCACTAGGGCTTTAAGAGTACATCTTGCGCAATATAGCGTCGCAGCGCATCAGGTACGGTGATCGACCCATCCGCCTGCTGGTAGTTCTCTAAGAGCGCAACCAGTGTTCGGCCTATGGCGAGCCCTGAACCATTAAGGGTATGTAAGAGCTCAGGCTTTTTTCGCTCTGGGTGCCGCCAACGCGCTTGCATGCGCCGCGCCTGAAAATCTTCAAAGTTGCTGCACGATGAGATCTCACGGTAGGCCTGCTGCGCTGGGAGCCAAACCTCTATATCATAGGTTTTCGCCGCTGAGAAACCTAAATCACCGCCGCAAAGCGTGACAACACGGTAGGGTAACCCCAGCTTCTGCAGAATCACTTCGGCATGACCGAGCAGCTCTTCGAGAGCCTCATATGAGCGTTCCGGCTCAACCAGCTGTACCAGCTCCACCTTCTCAAACTGGTGTTGACGGATCAACCCACGAATATCTCGACCATATGAACCTGCTTCGCTGCGAAAACAGGGGGTATGACAGACATATTTGATGGGCAAGGCGTTCGCGTCGACGATGCTGTCCATCACCGTATTGGTGACAGGCACCTCTGCGGTCGGAATAAGATAGAGTTCACGCTCCCCTTCAATTTTGAAGAGATCCTCTTCAAATTTCGGCAGCTGCCCCGTACCTTGCAGTGCTTCGGGTTTTACCAAATAAGGGGCATAGAGCTCTTGATAGCCATGCAGTTCAGTGTGCGTATCCAGCATGAATTGGATCAGTGCACGGTGCAGCTTTGCGATATCACCACGCATCACCACAAAGCGCGAACCAGAGAGCTTGGCACCGGTTTCAAAATCAAGGCCTTGATGCCGAGCACCTAAGTCGACATGATCTTTAACATCAAAGTCGAAGGTAGCCGGTTCACCCCAGGTTCGCACCTCTACATTATCGCTCTCATCTTGCCCAATCGGTACGGAGGGGTGCGGCACGTTGGGGATGGTCATCATGATGCCGTTCAGTTGAGTTTGCAACTCAGAGAGCTCAGCGTCCAGAGCGCTTAAGCGCTCTGCCATTGCGCCGACCTCCGCCTTAAGCGGCTCTATATCTTCACCACGTTGCTTCGCTTTACCGATCTCTTTGGAACGCACATTTCGTTCATTTTTCAGCTTTTCAACGTCGGTCTGTATCTGTTTACGTTGCCGTTCGAGTGATTCAAACTGCTGACTGGGTAATTCATATTGGCGCACACTTTTGAGTTGTTCAGCGACCTCATTGAGCTGGGCGCGCAACCGTTTAGGATCTAACATAGAACCGCCTTTTTAGCTTAACATTTTAACTTTCTAACCTTGTGACACACCCCGCCCTAGATGGACGAGGCTTCTAACTGTTCAGTTATTCATGTGTGAGTATTATACGTGGGCCTCTTCCAATTTCCACTTTTGAATCTTGACTTCTTCAATCACCAAATCAACCGTCTCCAACAGCAAAGATTGCACGAGCAGGCTCAGCTCCCCCTCAGGTTGGGTTATATGATCAAGAATCACGCCGGCGCCTTCATGCAAAAGGCCTGTGCTCTCATCGCCATGCAGGTCATCGGCGATTTGATTCATGGTACTGAACACGACCTCTGAAACAACCCGCTTTAAAATCTCTTCGAGTTTTTCTCCCAGAAAAGGGACACGGTTGTACCGCTGCAACTCGTCACTCTCTTGCAGTGCTTGGCCGATCACCCCTTCAACATAGTCACGTATGGCATCCACTCTGGAATGATAACTTCGCTCAATCAACTCCGTCATCCGGCTGCTCATCCACTGAGCAATAATGGCCTCTCGCGGCCTTATGACCTCATCCGCGACACGCCGAACAACCGGTGTCCCCTTAACAATCTCCTCTTTAACATTGGTCAGCACATTGACCACAACACGATCAGAGACCTCTTCAACAATGACACCCATATACTTTTCAATAAAGCGGCCAACAGCACTTTGTCGAACATCAATTACCCCAAATTTTTGCAGCCGGTAAATAATTGAGAAGACACGCAGCAGGCGTAAAAAGCGAAAAGAGCCGATCGGAATACAGCCCAGCACATCATACCAGTGAACAAAAGGGTAGAACCACCAGCGATGATACTCTTTTTGATAGACACTCACACACCAACGAAACAGCACTTCAACGACAAATATTGAGACAAAGATAAGATCGTAGACGACAAAATCGGGGTGGATATGATCACGATACCACCCAAAGAAGGTCGGTGAAAGGGATAACAAAAGGGATTGAAGGGTAAGGCTGCTAAATAAAGTATCAAAGAGCAACCAGGCCAGATTGACCGATATCAATATTAGCATAATGACATCAAGCAGAAAGAGAGAAGATTGGTGACTGGTTTTTAATTTCTTAAAATTTATAAACGCCATTCCAGTCCACAGCTCTACCAGATGCACAACGAACAAGATAACTCATATGTGGGCTAATACTAAACCTAGATCACTAAACCTAGATCAAAGCCTACACAAAAAGCTACCCGATAAGTGGTACAGCTTATACCACTTATGCCGCTTTATACAACCTTGCTTTATACCCTTATAGCAGGTAGGTAGATAACTAGGCTCTGCGTTTGGTGCTCACATGATCAACCATCGGCGCCTCTTGCTGAATACGCTCAAGAAGACGAGCCAGTAGCCCATAACGTCCGAAGCAGGCCTCTTTAAAATCGATAAGAAAGCTTTTGGGCAGCGCATCTAAGT
>JAYPBG010000343.1:288-1000 GCA_038124075.1 Gammaproteobacteria bacterium | reverse complement strand
ACTTAATAGGCTTGAGCTGGCGGTTTTCATCCCACTCATACCGGCAGTGAACCCGCTCCTCTTTGAACGTGTGACCCATCAATCGCCTATCGCGATCAAGCTTGACGTCAATTCGGCCCGCCTCAATGGTCACCGATATGCCCGACAATGGTGCATAGTGCCGCTCCCCCAGGCGTCTGGCTAATTTTGAGCTGGCGACAGAGACACGTTCAAGTGCTTCGACATAGCGGGCGCTTAACGCCAGCTCGTCCCATCGGGCCCCCTGAACCAACTCTGAAAAAGGAGAGGATTTGAGTTGCCACTGTTGATGATTAACGGGCACAAGCCTCTGTTTGTTTGACCCTGTTTTCGAGCTTTTGACCGCCGATCCCTTAGAGGCATCGGGCAACAGACCCTCCTCAGCTTGCGCGAGAACGGTGTAACCATCTGGATATATCTTAATCGAAACTTTGCTTAACATACTCTCTCCCTCCTTTGTAAACAGCCTATAAGCCCGCCAAACACTTACCTCAGCCCTTCATCATTACATTAAGAGGCAAGCGCAATAACCGCGCAATAGGAGACTATTCCATTAGCACTCCATGTACTCCATAGTACTCCATAGGTTCGTTATGGCCATTTCTGCAACGTTAACAGTACACTGACGATACACTGCAATGGGCCATTTTACGATTAAGTGCGAAAAACTATAACGGGATTTTTCTAGGCTTGT
>JAYPBG010000343.1:0-278 GCA_038124075.1 Gammaproteobacteria bacterium | reverse complement strand
CTCTATAAACATCCATCCCTATAAACAACCCACCTTAAGCAAACATCTTAAGCAAACATCTATCTTTTATCTTTAAGGTTGGTATTTACACGATAGTGTATTTGCCAATCCATAACAAGCATAGCGCATCTCTTTAACTTACACCGGTAAAGAAGCGCTGTAAAGTACTGGCCCATAGCTCTCGTTTGCGCTCATTTTTATTCTAGCGTGAGGCCGAAGATGCTATGGTTGACTGGCGCAACGCATGACTCAACGCGTCAAGCCGACGTTCGAGCGAG
>JAYPBG010000342.1:3806-4032 GCA_038124075.1 Gammaproteobacteria bacterium | reverse complement strand
CACGATACTGAGTCATGATATTTTTCATGTACTCATCGGCTTGACCCTTTGGAAGATGACCTCCGTCGATATACAATATACGCCGTTCGGGTGCACGTGCAAGACGATAGATTACAAGACTGTCTTCCATCATACGCAACTGGTTGATAGGTTTCAGTGCCTTGTGTAGATGTGATAGGATCTTTCTCCTACCCTCATCGAGTACACCAGATGTGACATAACTAAT
>JAYPBG010000342.1:3376-3688 GCA_038124075.1 Gammaproteobacteria bacterium | reverse complement strand
ACTCTTCTACCTTGTCAACAATCTTTACATTAGTCTTCGGATCTTTTTTGTATTTTACTTCTTTGACTTTACGAATCCGTGCAGCGTCAATGTGTCTGATTTCTTGAATACCTGCCTTTAGATTTGATTCGTTCACAAGAAGGTGATGAACACATCGTCCATCTACATACCAACCACGGAATATGTCGTGACCGATATCATTGAACTTCAACATAGAAATGACGCGTTCGAATTCCTGTCGAATCGTGTCTTTAATCTTATCGTTTGCATCGATCTCATCAAGGGAGATCTGAACAGACGATTCTAATTCGG
>JAYPBG010000342.1:2913-3366 GCA_038124075.1 Gammaproteobacteria bacterium | reverse complement strand
TATCTTTTGCTTGATCCCCATCCATGTTAATATATTGACCATAGTAACCCGCCGCGCTGGTCACATAACCCGCACCGTCTGGATCAGTAGGCGCTACTGGAGATTGAAGTTTCTGAGTACCGGATGGTTTTGCACCCGCTCTCTTTATTTCAAACCCAAATAACTTTAATACGCTTCCGTTTTCTTCTGCCATATTCGTTCCTAAAATAAAATAAAAGGGAGACCGGAGTCTCCCCTATATTTAGAGACTTTTAAGTAGTAGTGTTTGATTCCCAATACTGGTATGCAAACGTTACTTCGAATGTCTCAATTTCACCACGAGTGTCATAACTCAACGCAATTGGTCCCACAGTTTCTGGGAACGCGCCTCGAATGTCAACACGTTTGATCACAGATTCGTCGCGATCAAGTTGTTCAACAAAGAGGTCCGTTTGATAATCAACAGGGTTCACC
>JAYPBG010000342.1:0-2903 GCA_038124075.1 Gammaproteobacteria bacterium | reverse complement strand
CCAGTGTTTGATGAGTGACCATTGATACCGTTTGACCAACGTTCCATCGCGTCACGGATTGCAAAATCTGTGTCGTTCAGGATTGTTACTGTCCAAGGTTCAAACGTTCTCTCTGAAGCCATCTTGAGTTCACGACCACGGAAGTTAACTACAAAGTTTCCTACCTGTGATTGTGGTAACTGGGCAGTCTTGCAGAGGAAAGATGTCAGTTCCGCATCACCACCCGCATACGCTGGGAAGTTAATTGTGCAACGGAACAGATTGGCTCTTGCGCCACCACCACGTAGTTTAGACTTAAAATCGTCTACGCCTAGAATTGCCATTTCTTATCTCCTTATACTGCGCCAGTCACTTCTTCAAAGTCTACACCAGTTCGAACCGCTACGAAGTTAAGAGTTACGTAGTTGATTGAACGTGCAGGCTTGATGAAGATAGACGCTACAAATGAGTTTGTGTCGATGATGTTACCGGTGTTGTTTGTTTCGTCACACACAACACGGAAGTCGGTAATACCACGACGACCTTGAACTTCACGAAGGAAAGGTTCTACGATATTGACGAATTCCGCACGAGTAAACTCATCGTTGAATTCGAACAACACATTCTGTGCAGCTCCTTTAATTGCTCTCTCGATAACCAAGAACAAACGACGAACGTTGATTCGATCGAATGCAGATGGTCTACGTAGGAAAGTCTTGTCTCCGAAGAGTACAATACCTTGTCCCGGCAAGTTCGCGATTGGGTTTACGCCTGCTTTATATAGAGTGTCACGTTGTGACTTGGTTGCATTGTATGCGAGAGAAGTTACACCAAGGTAGTTACCTCGACGTGTTCCCGCAGGTGAGAACCAAGGTGCTGCAATATCGTCAGTTGCAGCCATGAGACCCGCAGTAGATGACGCAGCAGGAATAAATTCATACTTGTCATTGTACTTGTCGTAAACCTTCAGATAGTTGTTATCAACAACCAAGTAAGATGAAGATGTGAAGTTCGCAACATTAGTTGTAATGTTGGAATTAACAGTCGCTGGGTTGTTTACATTCACAACCGATGAACGGTTTGGTGAAGTAACAACAACACAATCTTTACGTGCAGTTGCAATGGTTACCAAGTCATTAACAATGGTCGTTTGACTTGATGCATTTGCTACGCCAGGCGCGATTAACATATCGACCTGAATTGTGTTTTCATCTTCAAATTCGTTGAATGCAGTTTCATATTCACTAGTACCAAGTGATCCAGAGTTCGCACCATTTGCAAAAGAGTTCTCTTTCGCTGCATCGGTTTGATCTGCACCATTTGAACTATTAGTGAATGATGTAGCAGTTGCTGCACTACCATATACACTTGGGTGATTTGCACCCCAAACGTACTCTGAACGATCTGAAAGAACGTCTAGAAGGTAGTTGTTTGTTCCATCTGTCGACTTCGCATCTGTCGCCAATGAGACGTTTGCGAATGTTTCGAGAACTGTATTGGGTGTACCTGAGAAGATTCCGTCTTCGTCAATGACAGCGACGTGTACTTCGTCAAGTGCGAGAGCTGAGTCAGCAGATCGTGAAGAAACGTATGAAGATGTGCCGGGTTTTGCATCGAAACTAGACTGGTAAGACCAGTTGTCCCATGCAGAATCCTTAGATCCACATACAGAAATCTTTAGTGAGTTTCCTGCGGTTCCTGCCCACTTCGCAATGAAGTTACCAGAAGCACCAGATTTTGTAGCATCCCAGTCGTCACGATTCTCAATGAGATCGGTTGTTGATCCGGAGTCGACTGCGTTTTTAGCGGCAGACGTTGCACCACGGACAACAAAAAGACTGTTAGAATACTTCAAGAACTGATTTGCAGAAAGGAACTCAATTGCTGAACTGTCGCCAGAGTATGTTGGGTCACCAAAATTATCAATTAACTCGCCTTCAGTGCCGACAAGAATTGGTGTATTTACTGGACCCCATGCAAAATTCCCCACGATCGCGCCGGTTGAAGTAGTTACGCCTGGCACAATACCTGACAGATCCACCTCTTTGATGGCAACATTTGGGGATTCAGACCTTAGAAGAGCCATAATCGTATCCTTTTATTCGTTGAGTTATGATAAGTTACATAATACGGTGTTTTTTGTCAATATCATTATTTATAATTTAATAAGTTTCGACTTCCCACGGAATCTGCCAATTCTTATCCTTCATCTCTTCCTGCATTTCTATGTGGTTAATTGCGTCGTCTCCGTTATCAATGTAACCGAATGGGACAATCGCGTCCTCAATTTCTTTCATCTGTTGTTCAAACATCATCTGTTTGATATTCAGGTCTGTCATGTCAGAGAACAACTGTGACGTAATGAAGAACCCAAACATAACCAAGTTCATCATGAGATCGTCGTGGTTACCATCACTCGCTTCGTATGACTGACCTTTAGATACAAACGTAGATATTTCGAGTATGGTATCTTCATCAATAACGTCCAGTTTTCTCTCTTCAAGTAAATCCTTGATACCCGAACACCCCAGACGTTTGACCTTGCGGTTCATCTCAATACCGATGGCGTTCTTTTTGACCGCAGACTCTAGGTGTATGTTTTCGTACTCCAAGTCATGATATAAACCGTTGCACACAACTTGTCCAGCATCATTTGATTCTATGATGACATATGCATCGTTGTAGGCTTTCGCGATTTTATAAATAATATCCGGAAAGAGTATTGGAGAGATACGATTGTTACGGTACACCGCGACCTGTTTAAATGGTCGAGCGGTAATGTCAATCACCGAAAAGGTGCTATAGTCCAACCCTCTTCCCTTCGCCACATCAACCGTCATGATGTAGTCATGTTTGGTTTGTGTTTCGGCGTATATTTTTAACGTACCACCTTCGAGTATTTTCTTAGGTGGAGATGCACGGAA
>JAYPBG010000341.1:0-4055 GCA_038124075.1 Gammaproteobacteria bacterium | reverse complement strand
CAATAGAACAAATAACAACCTAATAGGCTGCTATTTCGCGCCAGCGACTAAATACACTGGAAAATCAAATCGGTGAAATAATATTTGAAAGGGACAACAAAAAGGTACTTATCACACCAGCTGGTGCGCTCATATTGGAGCAAGCAAAGAAAATAGTGGATGCAGTGTCTTATTTGGAAGAGTTTACGCCATCCAAAAAAGAGCCACTAAGCCATCCAATCAAAGTGGGTATGATACCGACAATTGCGCCCTACTTACTTCCAAAACTTTTACCTAATATCAATAACCGATACCCAAGTGCCCAACTAACCGTCATTGAAGAGCAATCACATCGGCTGGTAGACCTTGTCAAAAGAGGTGAAATTGATACTGCTATTCTAGCACTGCCTTATGACTGTGATGGATTACTCTGCCTGGAGTTTTGGGAAGAGGATTTTTATTGGATCACTTTAAAAAGCAGCATAAAGAAGCCTGTTAAGAAGATAAAAAGTAAGGAGATTGATCAAAGCAGCCTTATGCTTCTCAATGAGGGGCACTGCTTAAAAGATCATATACTGGATGCGTGCCACTTTCAGCAACAATCTGAATCCAATCACTTTGGAGCGACGAGTCTGACGACAATAGTCCAGATGGTCCTAGGGGGTCTTGGCACCACATTGATCCCTAAAATGTCACTCAAGACCCTAACCGATCAGAATGATCAGCTCAGCTCCATTCATCTAAATGAACCCGGTCCACATCGAAAAATTGCCTTTATTATCCGCCCTAATTACACCAGAACAAACTGCATAGATACGCTCATTACTCTTTGTAAAAAGAGCTTATAAGAATAAAACATAACAGTACCATTGGTCCGACTTACTAAATTATAATAAATCGCCTTGATAGAACTGATGGCAAACCCCTTATATATTAAACCGGCTAGAGAATTGACTAAAAGAATTTGCAATCTGGTTCAGCTCATCGCTGGTCTGTTTTATTTTATTAATTTCGTTAACATTATCTTTAGTGACTTTTGTAATTTCAATAATATTTTTATTTATCTCCGAGGTCACTATGCACTGTTCTTTGGCCGAATTTGCAATCGTAGTGTTCATCTCGGTGATTGATGAAATTGAGTGAGTCGCTGTCTCTAATGCCTTGTCTGACTGCGCAATGGTATCAACACTGTATTGAACATGCGTCAATGTCTCCTCCATATATGTGACGGCATCCTTGACGCCGTTTTGCAAACGCTCAATCATTTCGTTGATATCGGTGGTTGATTGCTGTGTACGACTGGCGAGTGTTCTTACCTCATCTGAGACAACCGCAAAACCGCGCCCCTGATCACCCGCTCGTGCCGCCTCAATAGCGGCGTTCAATGCTAAAAGATTAGTCTGATCAGCTATTTCTCTGATAACATCCAATACACTGCCAATTTTCGTAGTCTCTTGCTTCAAATTCTGAATGGTATCAGACGAATATTTTATTTTATCATTGAGCGTCTTAATGGCATCGACGGCTTGGTTGATAATGGCTTTACTCTCTTTGGAGTTGTCATTGGCCTGATTGGCTTCATCCGATGTTAACGTAGCACTTCTTGATATCTCTTCGGCAGAGGCGCTTAATTGGGTAATTGCACTTGCCAAACCATCCGCCTCTTTGATTTGAACCTGAATTCCGGTACTCGATGCCTGGGCGGTCTGATCCAGGGTGTTCGAATACCTTTCAAGCTGCTGAGTCATCGTCACCAGCTGGCTGATGAGCTCTATGAGATGGGTAACCATGCCATTCATACCAATCAAAATACTACCAATCTCATCATTTTTGATGTTATCGATTTTTATCGACATATTACCTTCAGCAAGATTGCCTTCGGTAATACACTTCATTGATTTTTCCATCGCGAGGACTGCGGCTTTCACCGGTTTGAATGAGTAATACATATAGCCGGCGAAAAATAGACCGACGACAACCAGTATAACAGCGCTCGAAATATAGCTTATCGCTTTTATTTGAGACATATCCGTAATCGATTGAGTCTGATCTTTAACATCAACAACATAGCCGAGTGTTTTCTGCATTGGGCTGAAAAGTGGCGTAGCGGTGACACCATAAAAATTACTGTCTATTGGAACCTCTTGGTATGATGGTTTTAACGTCGAGAGATTGAGTTTACTCACAAACTCAGCGTTAGAGGAGAGCTCTATATGACCTTCAGTATTAAGAATAGATACTTCAGACTTGTTGGTCGCTTTTATTTTTTCAACGGCTTGATCCATCTCTTTCATAAAGATACCAGCCCCTATAACCTTACCGCGCTGAAAGAGCGGAAAGGCCAACTCAATCATTAACTTTCCATCTTCACGCCCAATGCCTCTAAGGACCTTTCCCTCCTTGAGCACCATTGATACCAACGCCTTTTTGGATTGCCTCTGTCCACTCTCAGGCTGTGAGAAGAGAACGTTACCTGCCGTATCAAACAACTGTTGTTTATGTATGATACCTGATGCGCTTAATCGTATAAACGTAGGCAAAGCCTCTTCTTTCAACTGCTCAATATCTCCGTTTGCCACCATTTTGCGAACCTTTCTATCCCGACTGATCGAGGAGAGCTCAGCTTCCATCTCATCTTGCTGTGATGCGATAATTTGATTCACTAAGGTGTTGTTATTATGCATAATGATAGATTGATAGCGCTCAAACCATGAATCTGATAGCATTTTCGAAGCCGTAAGCAAGCATGCAGAGACACTCATGACACTTAGCAAAGCGGCCGTGGTTATTTTAGATCGTAACATCATAGTTATATACTCATATCATTGAAGCATCATTGAAGCATTAACAACGCGAGGAAAGCAGCAACAGTGCAGGTACTGTCAAGCTGCTTGAATGAATGATTGAATGCGAAAAAATTTCAAAGTGTCTGTCATGCGCGTGGATGTCATGCGCTATTCTACAGGGTGCTTTGCCTCTTTCCAGGCGGGGAAACCATCACGATAGTAATATACGTTCTTATAGCCCCACGCCACAGCTTGAGTGCTGCACTTTGATGAACGCATGCATTTATGCCCATTGCAGTAGCATACTATCGGATCTGTTTTTTGTTTAACTTCAGCACCCAGTGATTCTGCACTAAAAATACTTTTTAGCTCTAGGTGTATCGCGTCAGGAATACGCCCTGCACTCCAATCAGAATCTTTTCGAGTATCTATGAATGCAGCGCCATCGTCAAACAACTGTTTAGCTTTCGCGGTATCAATGGTGATCGCACCCTCTATGCTTTTAGGCGAGACCTCTTCACCGGCGTTTAGGTGAGCACTAAAGGTAAGAAGTATGGCGAATATAAAATAGGCATATTTCATTTTTTATCCTTTCTTTCAGCATTTAATTTAAAAAAATTTGAGGGAATTAAGATTTTATTCAACATTATATCATCCGCTTAATTTTATTCGTAATATTATTGAATGAACTGACGATATCCTCTTCCATTTGTTGTAAATTTTTCAGGGACTTATAACCCTCGCCTAAGAGGGATTGAATAAACCGCTCCTGATCATCACTTAAACCGAGCGAAATCAGTGATTCTTCAAATTTCATATTGATTCGATTCAGCATATCTTCCACTTCCTCAGTCATATACTGAATCTCTTCTTTTGCCAGCAGCATCTCCTCGTGGCAAACATCTAAAGCCATACCCTTATTTTGCTTACGATGAAGCTCACTACGTTGCATATGATGTAATTTTTGAGCCACTCCCTCTGCTGAATTCAGCAGCACCAAAATATTGTCTCGCAATCGTCCATTTCGGTTTAAATCATCAACTGGCATATTTTTAACAAGCAGCATCATGCTGCCACTACTGAAAAATACTCGCCTGCTTTTGCCTATAATACGCCCCTTACCAGAGGCGGCCTGCAGCAGCTTTGCCTCAATGCTGTCAGGCGTGATACCTTTACCAAAATAGAAGTTGCCCGTATCTGTTTGAATCTGCAAACAGGCGTTCACGGAAAACTGTTTGGGTATGACCTAAATTTGATGTTATTTTGTTGGTGATTTTCGAGTATAATGCC
>JAYPBG010000340.1:0-4058 GCA_038124075.1 Gammaproteobacteria bacterium | reverse complement strand
ATATGGCCACTAAAAAAGTAGAGCTTGAAAATAGCATGGAGGATGCTGCTATCAATGCCAAAAAAGAGGTTCATAAGATTATTGAAGATATAAAAAAAGGTTATAAACGCATCAAAGAATCCATTCATGATGACTAGCTTATATAGAGCTATAGTTTAGGCAAGGTGATAACCCATTACCCCTATCTTATGTATCAACACAAACTACGGCCACACTCAATTTGAAAAAAATTGAGTGTGGCCGGCCGATCATCTATCTGTTTACCCCCCCTCTCTACAACACGTCACCTAGAATAGAATAGATAGAGGCTTTTACGGATTGTGCTGATCAACACCTATAGCATGCATCATTAAAACTACTATACTAAAATAAACCATATATTGACAATAAAGCATATTTAATAAATCAGACTATCCCTTCTGATAGCCACTTAGCACATAATATACCTTATAACCCGACGAACCCAAGCTGATCAAATTATAATAAAGAAACGATAATAAAGAGACGCCATACATGATACCTCACATAAGACAACTGATTAATAATATAAAATTTCGCGGAAAGCTCTTTATACTCACCGGATTTATCCTAACCACAATGCTAACATCCAATGGCTTTATACTTCATCAAGTCATAAAAATCAGTCACGAGCTTACAGCCGTTGCTGACCATGATATGGTCCTGACCAAATACCTTACCAATATTACAGAGCATCAGCTCAAGCAAGCCATTTACTATGAATCAGCGCTACGCTATGGCCAACTGCTAGGCATTCATCCTGGCGCAGAAGAGGATTTCAAAAAGGCGACCACTGGCTTTACACGGTATGCCAAAATCACGGACTCTGAATTTTTGGAAATGGAAGCTATCATCGAAAAGATCCTTAAAGAGGAGTTAAACACAAAATCAGAAGCATCGTTACAAGCTTTCAATACCAAAATTTTGGCATTGGATAAAGAACATAGGGATTATGAACACCACGCCGAAGAGAGCTTAGATCTCATGCGCCAAGGTGACCTTAAAGCCGCTTTATCTATGGCGCATGATATCGAAAAAGAGCAAGAGACCCTTAATCAACACCTAGAAGATGCACTCGCACTTTTGCTTGAGGAGACAGAAGCAGCACTGCATACTGTTGAACAGCATGAATTTTCGATTATTTGGATGATCATAGGGGCCTTACTTACCAGCACTGTATTATCTATACTCTTTGTTTCATTCATAGGAAAAGAAATTGAAAGAAGCATAAAAAAAACCATGAATGCTGTTACTCGATTATCTTCGGGTGATTTCTCTTCAGATATTGAGATTGAAGGGAAAGATGAATTAAACCAAATTAATCAGGCTTTAAACAAACTTACACAGACGCAAAGAGAAGTTCTTGGTGACGTCCAGATGGCATGCGTCTCGCTCTCGAAAGGCGACCTTAAGAAGAGAGTAGACACTGAATGCCAAGGCCTCTTCAATGAGCTAAAAAGCGATGTCAACAACACCATTGAACAACTTATGAGATCAATGAATGAAATAGGAAACATGACTAAATCCGCAGCCAATGGCGATTTCACAGTAAACACTTCACTGGAAGGCAAAGAAGGTTTTTACAAAGAGCTAACACAAAACCTAAATACCTTTATGAGCACAAGCAATAACAGCTTAGATGACATACTCAGAGTGCTGAACGCTATCGCTGCCGGTAATTTAGATGAGAAGATTACTCGTGAATATCAAGGTAAATTTAATAAGATCAAACATGCGAGCAACCAGACCGTGGACCAAATGAAAACCATCATCAAGGATATTCACACATTAATCTCCTATGCTAATGATAATGACTTACGCAAAACTGTGAATGTATCTGGCTTCAAAGGGTTCTATCATGATTTAGGCTCTGGCCTCAATCAACTGGTAGAAACATTCTCCAAGATGATCATGCAGGTTCGAGAATCATGTGACAATGTCTCCAACATAAGCCAAGAGATATCGGCAGCAAATACACACTTAAGTCAGAGAACCATCGAACAAGCCTCATCACTTGAAAAAACATCGTACAGCATGCAAGAGATGACCTCCAATGTAAAGGAAAGCAGTCAAAAAACACAATCCGCTTCCGTTCTTGCTCATGATGTTGAATCTGTCGCTGCAAGAGGAAAAAAGATTGTCACAAAATCGGTTGCTGCGATGGCAGAAATCAATATTTCAAGCTCAAAAATAAGTTCCATCACCAATATAATAGAGGGCATTGCTTTTCAAACTAATTTACTCGCACTTAATGCCGCAGTTGAGGCTGCCAGAGCCGGTGACGCTGGACGAGGCTTCGCCGTTGTTGCCAGCGAAGTACGGAGCTTAGCCCAAAGATCCTCCACCGCATCAAAAGAGATCGCAAGTCTTATTTTAGACTGTGAAACAAAAGTCAAGGAGGGCTCAGACCTAGTAACAAGCTCTGGTGAAATTTTAGAAGACATTACCGACAAATTCACGCAGGTCGCTCATCAAATAAACGAAATAAGCCACGCCTCAAGCCAACAATCAGCTGGCATTGTAGACGTTAACAACGCTATTACACAGCTCGACAGCATAACCCAAAACAATGCTGCTCTATCGGAAGAAACCTCAGCGGTTACCGCTAAAATGAGAGATATCTCAGAGTCACTGTTTCAACTAGTCCATAACTATCAAATAAATAACTATCAACTAAATGAAAAATCAGCTTCAAAGTCTAATGCCTATGAGCGAGGCTGAAAAACCGGCCTCGCTCATTTTCTAGCCACTGCATCTTACATTAATTAATCGCGATGCTTTTCCTGTTACTCTCCGTATCTTCTCTTTTCTGAAGCTCTATGTTGAGAACACCGTTTTTGAAGTGTGCAGAGACATGCTCTGTGCTTGCGTTACTGGGCAGCGCTAAAACACGCTGAAAGCGACCAAAAGAGCGCTCCACTTTATGGTAGTTGCCATTTCGTTCATCCTGCTCATCATGCCGTTCACCTGAGATAGTGAGCACATCACGATCAAGCTCCAACTTGAGATCTTTCTCTTCAACGCCCGGCACGTCTACACTGATCAGATACCTTTCATCATTTTCCTTTATATCAAGCTGAGGCTTAATAAATACATGACCCGACTCACTGCTGGAGAGCCCTAAAGGGGTAGCAAATGGCTGCCCAAACATATCTTCGATCAACTTCTCCATATCAGCATGCATGCGCAGCAGTGGGTTAACCGAATAACCTGAGCCCGCCAGTTGCATTTGACGAAATGGCAGCGATGATGAGCGCTCATCCTCTTTTTTGAACCAGTTCCAAGGTGACAATTGACGTAAGTGCATAGTAGCCTCCATTTTCCTGTTACGATGTTACCAATTATATCGGGTTCCCTTTCTACTGCTTCAAGCGTATATTAAATAGACACGAATGCTTATGCGTCTACTGTACTAAAAAGAGTAATCTTGAATGCATACCAATAAAATACGTAAATATACTGACAGTCATACCTTTTGAGAGGCTACTTTGTAAGACGCTACCTCAAGCAACTGTTTTAGCCTCTGCTGTAGAATAGCCTCTCGGCTGGGCTTAACAATAAAATCGAATATATCTTCTTTTAAAACGGATACCGCTGTTTCTACATCCTGTTCAGCAGAAAAGATCACAACAGGCGTCTCTGAGTGTCGCCGCAGCTCATTAAGCACAAACAGTCCGCTGACATCAGGCAGGTCGATCTCAAGCACACTTCCAACCACATCCGAGTAGTCACCATGCTGCAGCGCTGCAGCACCTGTCGAATAGATAACCGGTATCGCATTTAATTTATCTAAAACGGCTTTTAAACGCTGTTGCGTCGCAACATCAGGATCTATAATCAACACCTGCTTTGATCGCATCTCGAGCGCCGAATTACCGTATTGGGTCTGATTAGACATGATATCTATTGATCTCTGCTGCTCACTATTTTGTTCCATTTAGTGCTAAAATGCGTTGACCGATTGAGGCAGAACCTTGCTCTATCATCAGCAATTCCCGTTGAAACAGTCAGCCCTTATATCACAAGGGCTGACCAATCGG
>JAYPBG010000339.1:0-4114 GCA_038124075.1 Gammaproteobacteria bacterium | reverse complement strand
GCTGTGCCCCTCCATAAGGAGTTTACCCAGAAGGAATTGTGAGTGGGGGTAGCCGTTCTGTGCACTCGTGGTGAACAGTTTTAAGGCTGTGGTTTTACTCTCTTTTACGCCAAATCCTTTCAGATAGGCGACCCCAAGATTGTGAACGGCAGGAAGGTGGCCTTGCAGGGCCGCGTCGCGATACAGTTTTGCGGCCATCTGTGGGTCTTTGTTGACACCAAGCCCTGCGGAATAGAGGTACGCTAAATGGGATTGGGCTTGCGGGTCGCCCATATCGGCCCCTGCCTGGAACCATATGGCAGCTTCTGAAGGGTCTTGTGGTACATGGATGCCTTTCATATAGAGGGTGGCCAAGCGGTTGATTGCACCGATATTATGTTTGGCAGCTGAGAGCTGAAACAAAATGAGCGCTTCGGCTAAATGGATGTCTGTGCCTATGCCTTGTTCATAACAGGTGGCTAAATTAAATTGTGCTCTGGCGAGGCCATTTTCTGCGGCTTGTTTAAACCAGCGGACGCCTTCTTTTTGATCTGTTTTCACGCCAAGACCCCTCATATAATAGATTGCGAGGCTGTTTTGCGAAGCGGCATCACCGCTGAGGGCTGCCTGTTGGAGCCAATGAAAAGAGCGTTCTAAGTCAGCGTTGGCCCAGATTCCATCATGGTAGATGTGCGCCAGAAACGTTTGGCTCAAGGTATGGCCATTGTCTGATTTGCTCTCTAATTGAGCCAGCGCTTTTTGGGTGTCGATCTCAACGGTATCCTCTAGATAAGCCAATCGGGCGGACCAGTATATTGCGTCGGGGTCATTCGACGCGGCTGCTTGAAAGAGCCATTGTGTCGCTTTGGAAAGATCTTGTGGAAGGCTCAGTTGTTGATGGAGTGGGTTTTTGAGTTCGTGTGAGAACTGCTCAGAGAAGCCATAGAGTATGCCCATTAAACGCTGTGCAGGAATGTGTCCGCCTGTTGCGGCTTTCTCAATAAGCATTAACCCCTCTTCTTGATTTTGAAGAAATGATGAGGCATCGGAATGAACGGCCTGATCCGTGCGTCCAAACAGATGCAGTTGACCCAGTGTGTATTGGGCCAGAGGGCTCTGTAGAGCCGCTTGAGTTTTTATATAATCTAAGTAGTAGGGATGAAAAGCAGGTACTGGAAGGTGTGAGCTGCAGCCGATTCCCGAGAGGGCGATGATGAGTATTGTAAACAGTTGTTTCATTAAAGTGAGGCTCTCTTATATATATTTTTAATATTATTAGGGGTCTCATTACACTACCGTATATTGAAGGACTATGGAATAGGTGGATAGGATTTTATTGAAAAAAGTAAGGTATAAGAGAGTTTTTAATTTTTTAAGGTGTGCTTGTTATGACAGCTGTCACGGTTATCAATAAAAGGCGTGGGCACGAAATAACGTTGACATTATCCGCTCCTGAACTCCCTTTACTCAGACATGCATCCGCTTTACATGCCAACGTTATTTCGTGCCCCCTCCAAAGTGAGCTCTATTTCATAAGGTGATGAACATCTTTGATGGAGACGTTCAGTGAGAAATGGATCCACTCATTTTTTCTGTTTTTTATGATCTTTGGTAATTTAATCTGGACTTGATGAGACGCTCTTAAAGGCTTAACCGCTTTTTGCGCTGCACCGTTTATTCGCTTGAGTGTGCGTGGGTCAAGGCTGTCGAGGGTTGTGTTGCACCTTAAGCAGACCTGTTGTTTAAGCCATACGGTTAATGCATCACTAAAGCGCTCTTCAAGGCGTTGAGCAGGTGTTTTATTTCGTGCTTGGTATATGATGGATCCAAGCAGAACGATCATGGTGATGAGGAATAAGACCAGTTTTATTGTGCTATCAGAGCTCATGGTGTCTGTTTACTCTTTTTGGTGCTTTTCTCTTTTGTTGAGAGTGGGCTAAACTTAGTTTAATGTGTTGCTTTTATATCCTGATAACATAATGCCTTGCTCAATGATGCCGTGCGGCTCTTCTGGCGATGCTAAGCATAATATATTGATTTGGCTCTATAAAATATAGGATTTATGCAGTTTATTCTAAACAATTTGTAAATGATATGTTAATTTTTGTAAGTAATTTTTGTATCTAATTTTTGTAAGAGTGTATGCAGGGATACATGTCGAGGTGTTTGTGCTTTCCAATATGCATGATGCAGACGGTCTTAAGGGTCTGCCATATAAAGGGTCGAGCAGTGCTTTTTTTCGGTTAATGACCCTTCTGAGGGAGCTGCCTACCGGGGGCGTATCGGCTGCTCAATCGGAACAGGGGCATAGGGATCAGTTTGCTGAGCATATACTGAATGAGATCCTGAATTATACGTCGGCTGACGCTGGGACGATTTATTTAAAAGGCGGTATGGGTAAGTCTGCATATCTTAGATTTGCCGTCGTTCAGAACCGCTCTCTTGATATGGAAGAGAGGATGCGCCTGCTGCCGTCCATTCCACTTTATGACGCCAATGGCGATGAACGTGTTTCGAGTCTGGTTTCATTTTCTGCGCATACTAAAGCGATTATTAATATAAGAGATGCTTACCGCGTTGAACGTTTGGATCTATCCGATACTGAGCAATTTGATCGGTCATTAGGGTATCGAACGCAATCTGTATTATGCCTCCCTCTGCGTGATCATGATGATGAATTAATGGGGGTGGTTGAGCTTTTAAATGCTCAAGACTCAGAGAGGGGCGAAGTCATTCCTTTTACAGAGAAGGTTCAGCAGGTCGCCGAAGGGTTTTCTGCTTTGCTGGCGCTTCTGTTCAACACCTATGGCCTGGAAAAGAGTCAGCAAAATATGTTTGTGCGTTTGGGCAGACAGTCGGAGATAGATGATCTGTTTGATCAGGTGATACAGGAGGCTCAGAAGGTCACAGGCGCAGAGGCGGGCACGATCTATTTGATGACGGGTGAGGGCGTTGATGGTCGGTTAAAATTCCAAACCGTACGCAATGAGCGTTTAAAGCTTTGCGGGCCCGTTGGCTTGGTAGGGTGCGATAGTGAGTGTCAGGATATTCCTCTTTACTTAGACGATGGCCGTAAAAATCTCGCGCATGTTGCCAGTTATGCCGTGCATACGAAAGGGCTGGTTAATATCTCTAATGCGTATACAGAAGAGCGATTTGATTTTTCTGGTACCCGTGCGTTTGATCAAGCGTTTCAGTACCGTTCCGAATCATTCATAACAATCCCTCTGTTAAATCATCGCCAGGAGGTGGTGGGGGTGCTGCAGCTGATCAATGCACGTGACCCTGTATCGAAAGCGTTGAAGCCGTTTGAACCCAGTATCGAACCTATTGTGATGGCCATCGCCAACTATGCCGCGTATGCATTGAATAACCAGCTATTGATTCAGGAGCATAAAAACCTTCTGGATGCTGTGGTCACCTGCATTGCAAAAGCGATCGACGCTAAGAGCACTCATACGGCGTCGCATTGTCAGCGTGTGCCCGTATTGACGCAGTTGATTGCCCAAGCAGCGTGCGATGATACGACGGTCTTAGCAGATTTTTCTCTTAATGATGATGAGTGGTATGAGTTGAAAGTCGCCTCTTGGCTTCATGATTGCGGTAAATTATCAACCCCTGATTTTATTTTAAATAAAAAAAGCAAACTCTATTGTGAAATGGATGGGGTTGACCGGGTGAAACAGCGCATTGAAGCGTGTCGTCGCTATCATCAAGTGTGTCTCCTGCAGGCTCGGCCTAAAACCGGGGTGCAGGCCTGCCTGCTGGTCTTACATTTTGCGGCTCAAAACCATAAGCTCGATGAGGCGATCCAAGCGATCGAGCGCGCCAATATAGGGGGTGAGTTTATGACGGAGGCTGACCAAGCAAACATTCGATCGTTGGCTGAAATCCGTTGGTTTGATACGCGTGGTGAAGAGCAGCCGCTGCTGACGCAAGAGGAGGTGGATCTTCTGTGTATTAAGAAAGGTACGCTCAGTGCTGAGGAGCGACGTAAAGTCAATGAGCATATTGATATCACCATCGACATGTTGGAGTCGCTCCCTTTTCCTAAGAATTTAAGCCGTGTTGCTGAAATTGCAGGAGGGCATCATGAGCGTATGGATGGTACTGGGTTCCATAAAGGGTTGAAGGG
>JAYPBG010000338.1:0-4123 GCA_038124075.1 Gammaproteobacteria bacterium | reverse complement strand
TCATGAGCGATTAACACGAAATTAACCTGTTGCACTTCGGAGTTGAAACCGCGGATCATAAAAACGCCAGCATCAAGGGTTTACGCAAAAAAGCGGGGTGGGGAGAGTCCACTTTACACTCAATTCTGGCTCAAAACTTCTGATGGGACAGCCCTGAGCATACCCCCTAAAGCAGATGAAGCGCTGTACTACGTCAGCGCCTCTAACAAAATTAAAAACTAAATCGCTTTAGAACAAACAGCTTAAAAACGCTTATTCTGCTTCACATCTTTAACGTCATTTCTAAAGCTAATTAACTCCTCAGCAGATATATAGGTATCTATTTTACTGGCAGCTTTGCTATAAAATTCATTTAACGCATCGACTAAAGCTTTGTCCGTATTATCAATCAGTGGATCTTTATTGGAGACCTTATTCAAAGTGCTCGCGAGCAGATCCACACTGTTTTGACCTGGTGTGGGATCCTCGTAACTTAACTCATATGAATTACTGATACTTAGATCAGACAGGTTAATCCTCTTGGTAAAGAAGGTCTGCTGAGTTAAAGGCTCAATCATTTTGATAGTAAACTCGCCACTTATTTGAACTTCGCCTTTCTCTGTACACACTCCTGCAGAGCACTTATGCGAGATCATTTTTTTATCAATATTCAACTGAAGATTTGGCACGCTGGCTAAATAGATGTTTTTCTTATCGGTATAAGTGATATCATCAAATGATTCAAAGGGCCCCTGTGTTTTAAAGCCTTTTTCAGAATAAATAGAATAAAATGTGTTTTCCAATGCGTTTCTCAATCTACCAGCATAATTAGATCGAAAGTTGTCTCTAAAAATAGCATTGTTACGGATGCTCGCTTTAGAGCCCTGGAGCGCACTTATAAAATTATTAGCCGCCGAATTACTTTCACGATTCACATCGCGTCTTTGATCAGAAATGCTGGGAGAAACGATTGCGATGACTTCATCTTTCTTAATGACCGCCTTATTTTTTACATCATAGTTGAAGTTAATCTGCCCTACATCCTTCTGTACAGGCATTGGCGCACAACCCGTTCCTAAGATTAACGCCGCTGAGATAACGGAAACTGAAAACTTTTTCAACATAAAACTCTCCTTACTTTATATCAAGATTAACAATTACTGCATTCAAACATATTTAACAAAATTCATCAGGATTGAAATAATCCTTTGCTATAACACTATAGAATAAATACGACTCTAACACTTCAATTTCTACACGCCTATTCAACTGCCTACCTTCGCTGGTCGAATTCGTGCTTATCGGGCTTTCATCCCCCATTCCAAACACCTCCATCCTTTCATCAGAGATCCCCATAGCATTTAATCGGTGCTTTACTATTTTAGCTCGCTCAACTGACAGCCTTTTATTCCATTCACTGCTTCCAGCAGAATCAGTATGACCAATAATCTTAATCCTCTTATCATTCTCTCTAAGATACTCAAACAGCTTTTCTATTTCATCCATATAAGTATCTTTCATATCCGCTGATCCAGTTTCAAACTGAATTGAAGATTTTTTTGAGTCCAACCAAATAGGGTCTAATAATGCCGCTTTTTTAGTAATACGATCAATTGCCCGAGCAACCTGATCTGCATCTTCAGCCTTATGATATTTCCAATCGGAATCTAAATCTGCGATCTTTTTTAGCTGTTGTTGTGACGCATCATCAACTGCATACCCGATAACCTGAACATTGATATTGATACCATACTGTTCACTCAAATATTTCGCCTCCTTTACAGGGTCTCCAGTGCAAGTCTCTTGCCCATCACTCACTAAAATAACCATCTTCTTATCGATATTTTTTAATACCTCTCCACTTAATCGGATCGCATCTGCTAATGGTGTTCTACCATACGCCTTCTTCATCGCAATGATTTTCGACAACTTGTCAAAGCGGTTACCACCAGGTTCAACTGATAGCTCAGACTCACAATACTCCCTTTCACTGAACGTAATTAAAGCGGTGTTGTACTTATCTTTATTGATTTGGTTGACTGTATTGACTATTTCGCTCTTAGCTGACGACAATTTTGTTTCGCCATCAATCAATTCATCCATACTCCCAGACGTATCAAGGATAAACAAAACAACAGGCTTATCCGAAAACGGCTCTACACGATCTACCGGCGCATCCATCGATACACACCCAGATAAAAAGAGAATCGCTACCATCAAAATTACATATCGTAGTAACACGCTCGCATTCATACCCATCTCCTATTGATCATATATAAATACACTGACTCTTCTATTTCTAGACCGCCCTACTGGTGAATCATTAGTTGCAGCCGGATAATCTTCTCCCATACCCAAAGCGATCAAACGCTGAGCATCAACACCAAAATCGATTGACAGCATTTGAGTGACAGCATCTGCTCTTCGCTGAGAGAGTGCTGCGTTATATTCTGCTTCTCCTACAGAGTCCGTATGCCCCTCTATAAACACACCTTTTCCAGAGAGCTCAGCGCCTTTAAGCGCCTGCGCTATAGACTCAAGCTTTCTTCTCTCACTTGCATCAATTTGGTCACGATCACTCTTGAATAGGATATTGATATCCACATTTTTGAATCTGGACAAAGCCTTGGTTATTTCCTCGGATGATATCTTATTGTCCTGAATAAGGTGCGTCTCATCACTTTTATGCCGAGTATTATTCATAATGATGCCATTCATTAACTTAGCATTATTTTGATCAATAGCATTGATATATATTTCTGACTCTCTAGGCGTGAATATGTTTGGCTGAAAGTTGGTGAAGGCCTTGGGTTTTAGCTGTGTTAACTCAAAGCGCCTACTGTAATGATTCACCGGATTAGGCATCACAACCGCATCCTGCTCAAACTGCATCTTAGATCGAGAAGCAACGGTGACGTTGTCTTGTACATATTTCGCAATTTCAATAGAATCAACAATATTATCACCATTGTAGTCAGCAAGGCCATTCAAACCCTGCCCCAGCACATAGGTGAATAAACCATGTCCCTCATACCCATCTAACGCCAATTGAGTACTTTTCGCCGCCGACAGCACCGAAACACCATTTTCCTTGCCGATTGAAGCAGTACTTAATCGCTCCTTTATATGCTCCACTTCCTTACCTGCGTGGCAGGTATCCAAAATCGCCATTCTGAATATTGTGGGTATATTAATCAAGTAGTCGGATATCTGATCGTCACCAAAACCATTCTCTATAATCGCGCTATTAATCTTATTCGGCTCGAGCGAATACTTAAAATCTGACGGTGTAAAATAATACCCCCCATCATTGATCAATCCGTGTGATGCGACATAAAGTAGAAAATAGTCATTTGGTTTTACTTTACCCTTAATACGCTCAATTAATCCCTCAATGCTCTCTTTTGTAGTATCAGAAAATGAGAGCGAATAGGGTTCAATAACCATATGGTCACTGAAGATCTTCTCCCCTCTCTCTTTGAATATATTTTTAACAAAATCTGCATCATTCACCGCATTAACCAGTTGGCTGCTTGGAGGCATATAGGGGTACTCATTGATGCCGATAGCGACAAGATGCAAGGCGGGCTTCGCCTTATATCTACTCAACACAAAGGCT
The DNA here is from genome assembly GCA_038124075.1 of Gammaproteobacteria bacterium. GTDB lineage: Bacteria > Pseudomonadota > Gammaproteobacteria > Pseudomonadales > JAYPBG01 > JAYPBG01. Next base: position 525 of record JAYPBG010000338.1, on the reverse strand, counting down.
TCAGTCTCAACTTGCTCTCCAGTGTCAGACATCACTTTTACGACAACCTTATTTTTTCCATAAGGCAGGCCAAGCCTATATTTCCGCTGCTCGCTGATACGGCTGAGCATTTTGACAGAGTCTAGGTCGCTTGCAATTGCCGACTCGTTGACGAAGAAAATCACTTTATCCAGTTTCAGAGTGGGTCTATGCTGCAGCTCAAGATTCACGTCAATGTACTCGAGTACAGTTTCATCAACAACGCTCATTTTAACCGAAAACTCTGTACTCTCTTCAACCCACTTGATGCCTAACGCAGCGATTTCGAGGAATTTCTGCTCATCAAAATCCGTTGTATACAATATTTTTCCTTGCAATGCAGGATTTTTCAGAAGATCACTAAAGGTATCATCCAAAAAAAGGGAGCCTTTCGACTTTGCGGTTAAAAGGTCGGCGGCAAGGTCATATGAAGGATGGGCGCCATCCTGATAGACCTCAATGGCCTCATAATCACCACTTTCTACCAACGCCGTATCATTATAAGGT
>JAYPBG010000337.1:1816-4127 GCA_038124075.1 Gammaproteobacteria bacterium | reverse complement strand
GCTCAGGATGACGTCAACGTCAGCCTTGATCAAAACGATGCCTGTTCAGTACTTGAGCTCAACATCACACTGCCAGAAGCGGATCAAACCAAAGTCTTTTAAGACGACGGCGCTAGAGATCCAGCCGACGCCCATGCAGAACCGCCTCAAAACCCTAAGCGAAAAACATACGCTAAGGGTTTTGAGTCAACACCTATCATTTAATATTGAACGCGTCCCAAAGCCATAGCTGTGCAAAAAAAGAGCATCCTTATCCTTAAAACGGGCAATACCTACTCTCAAATTGCGCAAAACGCAGGTGGAGATTTTGAAGAGTGGTTCAGCACCCCCCTACTCTCTACCTCCCAATCACTTTCTACTTCCCAACCACTCAATATTCTAACGCTCAACGTCCATAATGGAAGCGCACTTCCCGCTCTTGACGAAGCAAAAACAGCCCTATCCGGCATCATTATCACCGGCTCCTCGGCCATGGTTACAGAGCAACGCCCTTGGATGATCGAAACAGCGCGCTGGCTAAAGTGCCTATTTGCCATAGCCCCGATACCGACGCTGGGCGTCTGCTTTGGGCATCAGCTGCTCGCTCATACCTTAGGGGGAAAAGTAGGTCCACACCCCAAAGGCAGAGAGATAGGTACACGAGAGATTCAGCGACTGCCCGCCAGCCAAGACGACCCCCTCTTTAATGGTCTGCCCACCCACTTTCCAGCCCAGCTATCGCACCTGCAGAGCGTCTTAGAATTACCCCCTGAGACAACACACCTTGCAACCGGAGACTTCGAACCTCACCACGCCTTTCGCTATCAACAGCACGTCTGGGGCATACAGTTTCACCCTGAATTCACCCCCTCCATCATGCAAGGCTATATCGATCAATTGAGGCCAGCCATACTTAAAGAGGGGCTGAACCCAGCAGCATTAGAGAACAACATCACGGAAACGAACGATTCTGTTAAAATTTTAAATAACTTCACCAAAGTTGTGCTCCATAATAGGACACCAAATAGCCAATAGAACTAACCCTGCTTCGTTTTATGTTTTTCGTCCCTCAAGCGGTTTCGGTATTTACTCCGTGCGAGTGCTTGCATATCTTCCACCGTATCTCGTTCATCGAGTATTTCAATGCCGAGCAGCGTTTCAATGGCGTCTTCTAATGTCACCACACCTGCGGTTTGGCCAAACTCGTCTTCAACCAAAAAAAGATGGGCTTTTTTCTTAATAAACTGGTCTAGCAAGTTTTGGACGGGGAGTTTTTCAGATACTCGGTAAATCGGTTTAGCCACTTCGCTCACCGGAAGGTCACCTTTCCCTTTGCGCTCCGCTTCAAACAAATCGGTCCGGATGACCTTACCACTGATGTCATCGGTGCCCTCTCGATAGATCGGTATACGGGTGAATTGGCGAGTTTGTGGATTGTTGAGTGCATCTGTGATAGTAACCGTTTCATCTAACATATGGACCACAGAGCGTGGCGTCAATATCTCTTCGGTCGCAATGTCATGCAGCTGTAATAAGTTAGACAGATATTCATTTTCTTGGGAAACCAACGTACCGCCTCGATGGCTTAAGGACGCCAAGGCGATGATCTCTTCACGTGTGATTTTACGATCTCTACCCTGACTGAAAATTTTTGTCGTTAGCGTGGCTATCCAGACTAACGGGTATACAATTTTTACCAACCAGGCGATGGTAAATGCGGAAGGGATGGCGAGCTGTCGCCAATAAACTGCGCCCAGCGTCTTAGGAATAATTTCGGAAAAATACAAAATAGCGAGCGTCAACAGCACGGCGATAACGGTTTCCCACTCTGCGCCAAAAACTTGCAAAGCCTGGGATCCCACCCCTGCCGCGCCCATGGTATGGGCGAACGTATTGAGAATCAATATACTAGAGAGCGACTCATCTAAGCGTTCTTTAACGTTGACTAAACGTGCGCCGACAATTGGGCGCTCGGATTTGGTTTGTTCGACAAATCCGGGTGTGACAGAAAGTAACACGGACTCAAGAATAGAGCAAAGAAAGGAGATCCCAATCGCTATTACCAGATAAATAATTAACAATGTCATTTGTACGGCCTTCTTCAATTATTGACGCGGTAAATATAACATTTCTCAATTCAAATTCACTATTGATCAATAAATAAACTGCACATATGGGAATATACTGTACATATATTGACCTTTTTGAATAAACGCCAGTGGTACTGATCCTGAGGCGACCGTCGTATTGTCATTGCCTTTAACACTCCTCTCTTATGGTGATGCGAATGGGCTCTAAGAGTTGTTGGTTATGATGATAATTTAGAACATTT
>JAYPBG010000337.1:0-1806 GCA_038124075.1 Gammaproteobacteria bacterium | reverse complement strand
CTACTACACTCGGCTGTGATTTTGACCAAAAAAGGGCCAATCAAACGGTTCACGCTTATACAACCCTATCCATTTAGCTTGAAAAAGCCGTTCATCGCAGCAAACGGCTTCTCTCAGTTAATTTATATGAGGGCCCTCTATTTCGCTGCGTACCTGCTCAGCCAATACAGGCAACCAACTGCGCCCTGGGTACTGAACCGACAACGTCGAGATCTTAGATGCTTTTTCCAACGCCGCCAGCGGTGGTTCGCCTTTCGCTAAAAAGAGTGTAAAGCCTGCATTTCTAAGATCCCCTGTTCCCAAAGTATCCACAACCTGTTCAGCCTTTTCAACGGGAAGATAGGTTTCGATCCCGCCGAAGCAAGTATAGATGGGCTTCGAACCACCAGAAATGGCCAGATTTTTAGCGCCCATTTCATTCAACATTTTATCTTTGAGTACTTCAGGGTCTTCTTTATCCATACCCGGTAAAATAGCTTCCTCAGCACACAGTACATAGTCCACATAAGGAATGGCATAATGATGCTGGCTTGGTTTGGTAGGGTCCGAGTAGGAGTAATCCAATATGGTCGTGATCCCTCTCTGTTCCGCCGCTTGCGCAATCACCAACGCCTCTTTCGGATACCGTGAATTCAATAACACATAGTCACAACGATCCAACATTCTAATCATCTCTTGCGTTGTTTCTACAGACACTCCACCTTCAACCGCTTTAAATCCCGTTGAGATAAACCGCCCGCCCTGAAAGGAGATAATAATATTTTCAGGCAGTTTAAATTGCTCAATATCGGCCATATCAAAGGCTTCAATACCCGATAAACACTCCTCCAGTCGAGTGGCGGTCATATCATTCACCTGACCAATCTTGGTACACAGGCGAATCTCACACGGCTGTTCGTAAATAGCACTCAACGCTTTCAGGGCAATGGCGGCATTAGTGCCTCCACCACCCATTTCATGAAACGAGTGTTTCGCATTGGATTTTGCATCTGGTAACGTCTCTAAGTCGGGGTGAATACGTACCCAGTCAGAGCTGGTTGAACCGAGAATATAGGCCCGAAAAGCCTCTGGTGAATCTTTCTCTCGGCTCAAATCCGGCGTCAATTCGTGCGCCTCATCACTGTTCATCGCTCGCAATGTCAGGGCCGAATTAGCCCGAGGTCGCGCCAGTCCGGGGACATTGTGACCCACTCGCGCGACAGAGCGATGCATACCACCCGGTTCAACCATAGGCGCTATAAAACGTTCGGTGATTCGCCCTCCAGCAGGATGATGCGCCGATAAAAAAGCAGCACCGGCAGAAGACGCTGAACTCGCAGGTACTCTAAAAAAGCTACCCATTGGCGGCGACCCTGAACTTAAACCTAAACCTGCACATATAAGAGCTGAGAAAGGCGACTTCATGTCGAAAACCTCCTGTTAGGAATATAAATGATTTAATCTACACAGATAACGCAGGCTAGCTAGAATACTGCAAGAACACTGTAAGCAAGAGCTATACATTAATCATGCATTACCCTCACGATCTCTTGAGCGCCAGTATTGCTAATTGGCCTTACAGAAGCAAGCATTATTACTCATCAAGGAATAATACTGGACACCAATAATACTGGACACCCAACTCAATAAAGGACACCCATATAACAGACTCAATACAGGACACCCATATAATAATATTGACTTACCCAAACCCTCCCTATATCATCCACCACCATCAGAAGAAAATACAGAGAGAAAACACAGAGCAACCATATGACCCGAGCCCGCAAAGAACTTGTCGCCGTTGAATCAACCCCCTTCTATCAC
>JAYPBG010000336.1:1851-4149 GCA_038124075.1 Gammaproteobacteria bacterium | reverse complement strand
TTAGAGGTTAGAGGTTAGAGGTTAGAGGTTAGAGGTTAGAGGTTAGAGGTTAGAGGTTAGAGATTAGAGATAGAAGATTAAAAAAGCCGCTAGAGATAAGAAGGGAAACCCGCTTCCTACCTCTAAGACCCTGCGAGTTTATCGACCATCAACGGATCGACCGATCAAAATACTGCGATACCTAAAAATGTGCGCCATTAATATAAACAGCAACAAAAAGAGTGGCTGAGCAGCACCACCAGAGTCAGGGCAGACGGCACCTGCGCAGCTTCCTCCTGAAGCATCACTGCTCTGCTCATCCTCGCCCCCCTCCTCTTCCACATCAATCTCCTCCTCCAAGGGCGTATTATTGTTCTCCACCTCCTGAGCTGAGCTCTCTAAATCCGTTATAAAGCGTAACACATTGTTTTCATCAGCCGTTATCAACAGTGGGCTCTCCTCTCCAGAAACGGTCACTGTGACCAACGCCATATTTTGGCCTATTTGATCAGATACAGACTCTAATCCCACCCCCCCTTCATCGGCCAGCGAAAAGGACCAGCGCTCAATCAGGTCACTTCCACCCGACTGTGCTGAGTAGAGCGAGTCATTAGCCCATGCCATTAAATCATTCGCCGTAGTGGCAGCATCATCAATTAAAAGACCTTCGGAATTGAGATCATAAAGATTGCCATTGATATAGATCAGATCAGATTGAGACTGCTTAACATTATTGATCACAACAGGCTGGGTGGCACTTGCATCAGAGAGCACACCAAAATGGATCGATGCCTCTGGCGGCTCAGCATTTTCCAAGTCTGTGAGATTTGGCATGGACCAACTGTATAACTTATCCCCAGAAACAAATACAATCTTCTGATTCTCAGAGTCCCATGTCGCATGGGTCCACTCCCCCACAACCAGCGTTTCATTTACAGTCGCAGCGACCGAATTCAGCGCTAGATCAAAAAACTGTACCGCATTGGCGCCATCAGCATCAGAGTATTGAACTAAAACATTCTCATCCAACGTCAATATTTTTTTAACCGATCCCGTTCGAACAGAAAAAGCCGTCCCACCGCTACTGTCCCACAACCAAACACCGTTCACCTCTAAAGAGGTACCTAGAAAATATTTATCATCTGTATTAATGCCCCAATACAACCTGTTCTCCTCACTGTGAAGATCAAAATCTTCAATAGGGAAGTTAACTTCTATCTGCCTTCCATAGCTTTGTGTCGTAGCGTTATACTCAAAAAGGTAGTGTTTACACCCTTCATCCATATTCATAACAACGCCATCATCCCCTAACACCTTAACCAAGCCTGGGTTTATTGAAAATGCATCCGTATTAGGGTCAAACGCAGTATCCACACCCTCTTCGCGAGGCTCACCCACCACATAAGAGGTGCTTAAAATATCCCCATTCTCTGAAGCGTAAAATCCATAGAGCGTAGTGTCGATCACCACTATCTCAGAGAGCACCTCATCAAAGTCGATGGTCAACCCTGCTTGCTGTTCAAGATTGGGGGCATAGACACTGACGCGCGTTCCACCCACGCGGAGGTTACACGTATTCGTAATCGTGTAAGCGGCATAAATATAATCAACACTCGAGGTAAAGGCATCCATGACCGTGTCTGTAACCAGTGTGTCACTGAATGTATAAAAGGAGTCGGGCTCCCCCTTTTCGTCAATACTCAGCGCCGTGAAATCGCCACCTTCAACACTGTCATCATACCGATATGCAACCACTGAAGCTGAAACGGCCAGATCGTGTTGATGAGAAAAATAGAGCTTATCATCAGAGCCCACGGCAGCATCGTCAGCCAAGCGGTCCTCGCCATCATAAGGACCAAACTGACCTGTCGAAGGGTCAAATCCAAGATAGATGACGGGCCCTTCGCTTAACCTCAAGAGATAACTTTGAGCATTCGTTAGATAGTGCAATTGTGCAATCCCCTGAAATTGAGCCTCCTCTCCTTCCGAGAAGGTTGGCGTTCGATCAATGAACGCACCATCGGATGCGCTCACTGACCATATTTCAGTAGATTCTCCACCATAAGAGAACACCAGATAGTCACCATTCAGATCAATATCGACAACCGTACTCGCAACACGCCTTAGTGTTGATCGTACCGTTTCTGCCTCACCAACCGTAAGTCGCATCAGCTCATTATTAACAGCAATGTAGAAATTAATGCCATCTTCAGTATCAAACGCAGCAACATCGCCATTACTCGGCAATGTAATTGCATCCAAAAATTGTTCGGTCGACGTATCAAAACGCTCTATCTTATTATTCGTATTATCAAGAAG
>JAYPBG010000336.1:0-1841 GCA_038124075.1 Gammaproteobacteria bacterium | reverse complement strand
CAATCCCATTTAAAACCATCTTACCACCGATGTCCGTTTCGGCATTCACCGTTAAGGTCACCATTGAAAGCAAAGCCCATAACGCGGTTCTTTTTATTGCATTCATTTTCTTTCCACCCTTAAATCCGAACTTACTTTTTAGGCTTTATTCAATACAGTATATTCTTATACAGTTATTCTATACAGGTCAGCATCACAGCCATGTTATATTAATAGTAGTAGTAATAATAATAGTAGTAGTAGTAGTAGTAGTAGTAGTAATAATGAGCCTTTAGCTGAGCACACCTCTCTTTTCACTTCATACTTTCCCTTCCCTTCATAAAGTTTAGCAAATAAAACTAAAAAAAAGGGCAGCCTTTCTGCCCTCTTTACCCCCTCTCCAAACGAGACAAAGAGGACAAACTCGCTGTTTTTGAAGAACCCGGCTCCGGCCTAATCACCCGAATGGCATCATTGGCACCCAGTAAGTCCATGGTTGTTTTTAATTTCTCTACTGAAGTATCAAGGTACTCTGCCAGCCGCTTCATCGAAGGCTTGTCCACCCCCCCTTCAATTCTCTGAAGGATATCAGACGGTACCGCCTCATACATCGACCCTTTCTTCACCTTTTCTGACAGGTCCCTACTGTCAACACAGGTACTCATTAACTTAAACCCTGTACAGCAAGCAACACCCAACGAACCCAGCACCAACATAGACGTTGCAATGGGCGCAACAATACCTGATATTGAAAGCGCACTGCCAGCCGTCAGTATACTCCAGCTGGCACATTTTATTTTATTTAGCCACTGCTCTTGTTGAAGCGCATGGGCCTCTCGTTTATTTGCGTTAATCAGACAATCGCCCAATGGCTTCAAGCCACTCGCGTCACACATCTGAATATCCATGATCCGTTGAGACTCACGCTCAACATCTTGCAATCTCTGATTCGTAACAACCATCTCCCTCAACGTCAATGCAGTCATCGTAAGGTTACTGAAAAAATCTAAGCGGGGAAGATGTCCTTCTGCACTTATGATAGAGACTGTACTTAAAAGAGAGGAAACCAGCGGCTGCCCTATTTTGTCGTGAAAATCACTCTGCACCTCTTCTCTTATTTTTACTAACTCATCTAGAAAACAATCGACACCCTTCCGGCTTCTCTCCAGATCAGCTTTCTGCAAATTCAAAACGTTTATCAACTCTGAATATTCTCTTCTTTCGGGTTGATATTTTTTAAGCATCGAGTTAACGTCTGCGAGTTCTAGCTGAATCTTATCGCGCTTAGCGTACAGCCTTGTACGCACCTTCCCTATAATCTGATCGACTTCCCCAACTGAGTGAGAGGTCATGACGGTATGCAAGTTATAGATCGAAACAGCCAGCTCCGCAACCGAACCCGTGACCTCCAATGTTGAGACCAAACTCGACAAGTTAGGACTGATAACGGGGGTATTATCAAGACATGAGGTACTGTCATAGAGTGTCGATCCGCTCTGTTCAATCAGTTCCATACTGTAAGAACCACTGCTGAGAGAAGCGCTGCTGTGAGAACCACTGCTGTGAGAACTATCACTTATCGACCCATTCATCTCTACCTTCAGCGTTTTAGGGAGAAGAGGGCTTTTCTCGGATAGAGTTGAACGGTCGCCACTTTCTATGTCACTTTCTATGTCATCGGCCGCCTCAATAAGAGGCTTTAACGTTGATGGCTTTGAATTTGAACCCCATGGACGGGTCGCTGAAGGTTGAGCTGTAACAATCACACTAAACTCTTGTTTTATTTAAATTAAATTTTGGCTACACGTAACGGGTATGACCTAAATTTGATGTATATTAGGCAGCCAATGGTACGCCGTATT